>CALGNY010000080.1 GCA_937958375.1 uncultured Bacillaceae bacterium | reverse complement strand
TTCAAATGTCGATGACAAGCTTTCTCAACGACATTCGGGCATTAAAAATCGTTCAAATGTCGCTGACAGTCAATCTCATCGACATTTATAGCAATCAAACCACTTCAAATGTCGCTGAGAAATCATTTGGGAATCAAATTAGGAACAGTCTTATAGAATACATCGTTTTATTAACAAAAATTTGCTATAATAGCCATGATAAAGTGACAAGGCGTAAGGCAGGGGTTTTTATGAAATTGAATGAGCTAATTGAATCATTAAAAGTATATAAAATAAACAGTAACCTATCGGATCAATTCATTGATTCGATTGAAATGGATTCCAGAAATGTTGGCGAAAATTCTTTGTTCGTCTGCATCGATGGTTTTACCGTGGATGGACATGATTATGTGGATCAAGCAGTGAACAATGGTGCCAAAGCGATTGTTGCCGAAAAAAATGTTGAGGCGGGTGTGCCTGTCATTCTGGTACCGGATACCTCGAAAGCGTTGGCTCAACTGGCTGATTACTTTTTTGGCCATCCAAGTCGGCAGCTGAACGTGATTGGTGTTACGGGAACGAACGGCAAGACGACATTGACGTATTTGCTCGATGATATTTTTACGTTACATGGTCATAAAACGGCAGTCATTGGTACGATCGACATGAAAATTGGAGAGAAACGCTATCCGGTGAAAAATACGACTCCGGATGCTTTATTTTTACATAAAAACTTCCGTAAGATGATCGATGAAGGCGTCGACACAGTCATTATGGAGGTTTCTTCTCATGCCTTAAGCCTTGGACGGGTCTATGGAATTGAGTACAATACGGCTGTGTACACCAACTTAACGCAGGACCATTTGGATTATCACCAAAACATGAGTGACTATGCCCATGCGAAATCGTTATTATTTTCTCAGTTGGGAACACGGTTGGATGGCACCAAAAGTGCGATTATCAATATCGATGATCGCTATTCAACGATTATGGAGCGGGCCAGTGCGCAGCCGGTCGTTACCTATGGATTAACGGAAGATGCCTATGTCCGCGCAGATGATTTAAAGTTAGGTGCCAACTATAGTGCTTTTACGGTGGTGACACCAGATTTTTCAAGCCGAATCGAAACCCGTTTATCAGGTAAATTTAATGTATATAACATGTTGGCGGCAATTGCTGTGGCATATACGTACGAGATTCCTGCGAAAACGATCCAGAAAGCATTGGAAAATACAGAAGGCGTTCCAGGTCGATTTGAATCCGTCTCGCAGCACCACCCAATTTCAGTGATCGTTGATTATGCACACACCCCTGACTCATTGGAAAATGTGTTGCAGTCAATTTCTGAAATTAAGACGAAGAAGGTCTTTACCGTAGTCGGTAGTGGCGGCGATCGGGATCGATTGAAGCGCCCGAAGATGGCAGACGCAGCGCTCAAGTATAGTGATTATGTTATTTTCACATCTGATAACCCACGTACAGAGGATCCGCATGCCATCTTGAATGATATGACTGGCCATTTGACTGGAAACGGTTTTCAAGTCATCAAGGATCGTAAAGAAGCGATTCAACAGGCAATTGATCAGGCATCAGATGGGGACATTGTACTCATCGCAGGAAAAGGCCATGAAACATACCAAGAAATCGACGGCAAACGAAATCACTTTGATGATCGAGAAGTTGCTAGAGTGATGCTTGAAGAAAAATATAAGGGGTCATAATATGGATAAATTCAACCTAGGATTCGTAGCTGATTTATTTGATCAAACCTTACCGAGTGACCAAGAAAATTTACCCATTAAAAAAATCTACACGGATAGTCGAGAACAAGTTGAAAACGGCTTATTTGTACCGATTGTCGGGGAACGGTTCGATGCCCACCAATTCGTAAACGACATCATTGACAAAGGGGCAGTGGCGACATTTTGGTCTCATAAAGAGCCACCGAACAACTTGCCGGAAGATTTTCCGGTCATTTATGTCAACGACACCATTCAAGCGCTTCAGCAGCTGGCACACGCCTATCGGAAGCAGGTTGATCCGCTCGTCATTGGTGTCACAGGCTCTAACGGAAAAACAACGACCAAGGAATTGATTGCCGCATGCATGCAGGCCAAGTATCAAACGGCAAAAACGGAAGGGAATTTAAATAATCATATCGGCTTACCATTGACCATTCTCCATATGGATCCGGATGTTGAGGTATTGGTCGCAGAGATGGGCATGAGTGATTTTGGTGAAATTGAGCTTCTATCAAAGATTGCGGAACCCGATCATGCGGTCATTACGAATATTGGTGAATCCCATATTGAGTTTTTAGGAAGTCGGGAAGGAATTGCCCGAGCAAAACTGGAAATCAAAGCGGGAATCAAATCGGACGGTCGCTTGTTGATTGATGGTGATGAACCATTATTGCAACAAGATGAATATGCGAATAAAATTTACTGTGGTTTTGAGCCATCGAACGATTACCGCGTTGAAGCTTATCAACAAAATAAGGACAGTATGGACGTGACCATTAACGGCGCATCGTTTCAGTTGCCGTTATTAGGAAAACACCAGGCATTAAATGCGGCTTTTGCTTTAGCAGTTTCTGAATTATTGTCCATTGATCGAGAGCAAGCAATCAAGCAATTGGAATCTGTCGCATTACCAGGCATGCGGTTTGAAAAGATTGAAACGGCTGATGGAGCTTTATTGATCAACGATGCCTACAATGCGTCGGCCACTTCGATGATTGCTTCATTGGATGTCATCAAAAACATGCAAATTCCGCGGAAAATCGCTGTGTTGGCTGACATTCTCGAATTAGGGGATTACTCAGAAAAAGCGCACCGGCAAGTCGGTCAAGCAATTGATCATCAATTTGAGGCCGTATATACTTATGGAACGGATAGTCGATATATATTGGACGGATTATCAGATTCATTCCATGGGGATCGACAACACTTCTCTGCCAAGGAGAACTTAGTGAATACGATAAGAACAACCATGAAAAATGATACCGTCGTCTTGTTTAAGGGATCGCGTTCCATGAAATTGGAAGAGATTATCGATGAACTGATCCAACCGAAAGCTTTAGATTAAAGGGGAATAAATCGTGAACTTACTAACCATTGTACTAACCATTGCCATCGCATTTTTAATAACGGTACTCGCCTCACCGGTCTTCATTCCATTTTTGCGCCGGCTGAAGTTTGGTCAAAGCATTCGGGAAGAAGGACCAAAATCTCACCAAGCAAAATCGGGAACCCCGACGATGGGTGGCGTGATGATTATTTTGTCCATTGCGTTGACGACAGTCATCATACTTTTTAAAGATGGATTAAGCGAGTTTACTAGCTCGACATTTATTTTATTGTTTGTCTTATTTGGATATGGACTCATTGGATTTTTAGACGATTTGATCAAAATTATGAAAAAAAGAAACCTAGGCCTGACGTCCAAACAAAAGATGCTTGGCCAAATCATCATCGCCATCGTCGTATTTCTTATCTTAAATAATCAGGGATATAACACTGAAGTCGCTTTACCGGGGACGGACTGGTCAATTGATTTTGGTTGGTTCTATGCCATATTCTTGTTGCTTATGTTAGTCGGAGCGTCCAATGCCGTGAATTTGACCGACGGACTGGATGGACTCGTTGCAGGTACAGCCTCTGTTGCCTTTGCCGCATTTGCCATCATCGGCTGGTATCAAGGAGTCCCTGCAGATGTATTGATCTTTACATTGGCTGTCGTCGGTGCATTGCTTGGCTTTTTGGTGTTCAACAGTCATCCAGCAAAGGTATTTATGGGAGATACTGGATCACTTGCGATCGGTGCTTCTCTAGCCATGGTAGCCATTTTGATGAAATTAGAGATCCTGCTGGTCATCATTGGAGGCGTCTTCGTCATCGAAACGCTTTCTGTCATCATTCAAGTAATATCTTTCAAAACGACAGGTAAACGGGTATTTAAAATGAGTCCACTCCATCACCACTATGAATTAATCGGATGGTCGGAATGGAAAGTCGTCACGGCATTTTGGCTCGTAGGAATCCTGTGTGCAGCACTCGGCATCTTTATTGAGGTGGGTCTTTCATGAAAACATTGACGAATTTTTCCTATAAAAAAGCATTGGTTCTAGGCATGGCCAAAAGCGGTGAAGCAGCTGCACAGCTATTATATGATAGTGGCATTGACTTTAGAATAAATGACCAACTGCCCCTTGAAGAAAATGAGACAGCCAGACGTTTTTTGGAAAATGGACTGGATGTCATCACTGGTGGTCATCCATTATCCGTGTTAGACGATATCGAGATCGTCATTAAGAACCCTGGCATCCCTTATGGTCACCCGATTATCAAAGAGGCGGAGCGAAGAGGCTTACCGGTCATTACGGAGGTCGAACTCTCTTATGCGCTTGTTGATGGACCACTCATTGGTATTACAGGATCGAACGGTAAGACGACGACCACACGATTGATTTATGAGCTATTGGAAGCTGCTGGATTGAAGCCATTAATTGCCGGAAATATCGGTAACGTCGCTTCTGAAGTGTTGCGGTCACAAGAAAAAGGTCAGCCGGTCGTCATGGAACTTTCATCCTTTCAATTAAAAGGAGTCCGTTCATTCAAGCCAGATATCGGGATTTTGCTGAATTTGACTGAAGCACATCTGGACTATCATGAAACAATGGATGACTATGTACAATCCAAACTAAAACTATTTCAAAATCAAACGAAAAATGAAGTGGCCATTTTAAATGCCATCGATCAACGCACCAGTAAGCAGGAAATCCCGGGAAACGGAAAGCGAGTTAGGTTTGCCATCGATGGAACGGATGCTGATTTGAACGTAGATGAAGAAGGCTATATCAAGTTTGGTGAATCACGGATCATTCACAAAAAAGAAGTCGCTTTACCGGGAGACCACAACTTGGAAAATGTCTTGGCGAGTATTGCAGTCGCCAAGGAATTTCATATTTCTGATGAAATTATTTCGGATGTCTTAACATCATTTGTCGGTGTCAAACATCGCCTGCAATTCGTCGAAATTGTGAATGGTCGTTTATTTTATAACGATTCCAAAGCAACGAATATTGTAGCGACATCAAAAGCCGTCCGGTCGTTTGAGCAGCCGGTTGTGTTGATCGCGGGTGGTTTGGATCGCGGAATTGAGTTTGATGACTTATTTACCGATCTGCCAAACATTAAGTTATGTGTTGCGTACGGTGAATCGAAAGAAAAATTGAAAGAAGCGGCTGATCGCCATGGATTTGACGGTATGCTGCTAAGTGAGAGTTTAATGGAAGCAACCCAAAAAGCTTATCAAGAAAGCAGTGAAGGAGATATTGTTTTACTTTCACCAGCCTGTGCAAGCTGGGACCAATTTCCCTCTTTTGAGGCGCGCGGTGACATGTTTATCGAAACCGTGCATAAGCTTAAATGAGGGGGCTTGTCCGGTGAACTGCCCCTAACTTCCCAATCGAAGTAAGGGGTGTTTTTGTGTGAAAAAAACGGAAAAACAATCGGTTGATATTGTATTGTTGACAGCCATTCTCATCCTGCTTTTCATCGGTGCCGTTATGGTCTACAGTTCATCATCTGTCTGGGCAGCTTATCAGTTCGATGATTCGTTTTTTTATTTGAAACGACAACTTCTTTTTGTTGGCGTTGGCCTGATTGCCATATGGGTAACGAATAAAGTGCCCTATCACTATTGGTTAAACATGTCGGTATGGATTTATTTGGCTTGTTTTCTTTTATTGATTGTCGTTCTGATTCCAGGGGTCGGTTTGGTTCGTGGGGGAGCACAAAGTTGGATTGGTGTTGGTGCTTTCAGTATTCAACCGAGTGAATTTATGAAAATTGGATTAATTGTGCTATACGCTTCCTTGTTGCCAAAAGTTCAAAAAAAGCTAAGCAACTTCACGAAGGGCTTTTTACCGATTTTATTGCTGATTTTGGTACCGTTCGGTTTGATGATGCTTCAGCCGGATTTAGGAACTGGGCTTGTATTTGTTTGTACAGGGATTTTGATGATTTTTATCTCAGGAGCAAAAATTCGTCACTTCGTCATATTGGGAGCGGTTGGCGTAGCGGGCCTAGTGGCATTGATTGCTTCGGCACCTTATCGGATTAACCGGATCTATGCATTTTTGAATCCGTGGGAGGATCCGCTCGGTGACGGCTTTCAGATTATCCAATCGTTATATGCGATAGGGCCTGGCGGGTTAATGGGACTTGGTTTCGGAAATAGCATGCAAAAATACTTTTATTTGCCCGAACCACAAAACGACTTTATCTTCGCCATCATAGCGGAAGAATTAGGCTTGATCGGTTCGGCGTTTATCTTGTTCTTGTTTTTCGTGATCATTTGGCGTGGCGTACTGATCGCACTGCATACAGAAGATGTGTCAGGATCACTTTTGGCGTTTGGTGTGACCACGATGATCGTGATTCAGGTCATGATCAATATCAGTGTCGTCATCGGGCTGATTCCAGTCACTGGAATTACCTTGCCATTGCTCAGTTACGGCGGCTCTTCATTGACGATCACCTTATTTGCTTTAGGAATTTTGCTCAATGTCAGTAAACATTCACGTATGGCGAAAGAGGTTGGGTGAGATGGGACAGTAAGACTTTTTAAATTGGGTATAGTTTATTCGAAGCTACGGGGCTCCCAGCAACTTTGACGGCCATTAAAATTGAGTGAATCGAAACAACGGGAGTACTCGCAGGTTTTGACAGCAATTAATAAGCAGTTAATCGAAGCTACTGGGACACCCACCGGTTTTGACGGCAATTAACGAGTAGTTATTCGAAACTACAGGTGCACTGATTTATTTTGACAGCAATTAAACCCGAGTTATTCGAAGCTACGAGCACAATCGTCTACGTTGAGAGCCATTAATTCCGTTCCCTACAGAGCATCGGAAACAACTCATAGACTGAACATGATATGATTAAATAAATCCATAGAATGGGAAGACTTATTTCATAATTGAGAAATGAGTCTTTTTTTGTGCCAGAACGTTAAAAAATGAGCCGAAAACCGTATTTGAAGTCTATTAAACTATGTTATAATGAAAGAATAATAAATTTGAAATGTATGTTTAGGAGAAAGCATTTCATGGCTGATAAAAAAATTGTATCGATTGAAGACAGAATACCGCAACTGAAGAAAGCTAGAAAACGGAAGGCCAATCGACGTTTTGTTACGTATTTGACCATTATTTTATTGCTTGTCTTGGCGATTATTTATATTCAATCCCCATTAAGTTACGTGAAAACGATTGATGTTCATGGAAATAATCGAGTAGAGGAATCATCGATCATCGAGCTGAGTCAAATTGAGATGGATCAGAATTATTGGGGTGTTGAGCTGGACAAGGCGAAGGAAGGAATTTTGGAACATCCAGAAATTAGTAGTGTAGAAATCGATCGAAAGTGGTATAACGGATATGATATCACCATCAGTGAGCTTGACCGGGTGGCTTATATCCGTGAAGGTGATTTTTATTATCCGATTTTGGAAAATGGTAAGCGGTTAGATCACCATCAATTGGAGCAGCCATTAGGTGATGCCCCATTGCTACAAGGCTTTGACGATGAAGAAACACTTACGTTAATGACCGAGCAACTTGAAAAACTTCCACCTTCGATCAGTCAGCTATTGTCCGAAATTTATTGGACACCCGATGATTTGAATGAATACAAAATTTTGATTTACACAGCTGACGGACATGAAGTCATGGCTTCAATCCGTGATTTCCCTTCAAAAATAAAACTTTATCCTTCAATTGCATCCCAACTGGAACAAGGTCAAGAGGGAGTTATACACATTGATGTCGGTGCGTATTTTCAACCTTATGATCAAGATGAAGAGGAAGAGGTAGAAGATGAAGGATAGATGTTTTATAATTTCATGTAGAAATTTGTAGAATATGCAGGGATTTGACCGGATTCATCGAAATAAAACAAAAGACATGAAAGACTCACGAAAACGAAAAAACAGGAATAGATGAAGATGAGCCTTATGTGGAGGTGCTGGTTATGAATAACAGTAATGTATTAGCTAGTTTGGATATCGGAACATCAAAAGTAAAAGTGATTATCGGCGAAGTGACCAACGATGGCTTAAATGTCATCGGTGTGGGTACAGCTGAATCAATGGGCATGAAAAAAGGAGCCATCGTTGACATTGATAAAACGGTGCAATCCATTCAAAATGCAGTTGAACAAGCAGAACGTATGATTGATATGGACATCAAGCGCGTGATCGTTTCCATCAACGGCAGCCATATCGAGATGTTGAAGTGTCATGGTGTTGTCGCAGTTTCCAGTGAAACGCGTGAAATCGGGGATGAAGACATTAAACGGGTCATCGATGCTTCGCAAGTCATCTCGATTCCACCTGAAAGAGAAATCGTCGATGTTTATCCACAACAGTTTGTCGTCGATGGACAAGATGAAATCAAAGACCCGCGAGGAATGATCGGTGTTCGTCTAGAAATGCACGGTACGTTGATTACTTGCGGTAAAACCAACCTACATAATATCTTGAAATGTGTAGAGCGTGCTGGGTTGGAAGTGGAAGATATTTGTCTACAACCGATCGCAACAGGTGAAGTCGCACTATCAAGAGATGAAAAGAACTTAGGTGTAGGTCTGATCAATATTGGAGCAGGCAGTACGACGGTCTCTGTTTTCATGGAGGGCCAACTGATGGACACAATGGTCGTTCCACTCGGTGGAGATAACATCACAAAAGACCTTTCCATTGGATTGAAAACTTCCACTGAGGAAGCGGAGAACATCAAAAAAGAATATGGACACGCGTACGTAACCGATGCACAAAGAGATGTGACGTTCACATCCTCAACAATCGGCAGTAATGAGAAAAAGACGTTCGACCAAGTTTTCGTCTCTGAAATCATTGAAGCTAGATTAGCTGAAATATTCGATTTCGCGAGAAAAGAAATCAGACGTATGGGTTTTCTCGATTTGCCTGGTGGGTATGTGTTAACGGGTGGTATGACGAGCATGCCAGGAGTGGCTGATTTAGCTCAAGATGTGTTTCGTAGCAATGTCAGAATTTCAGTTCCAACATACATAGGTGTGCGGGAACCACATTTCACAGTAGGATTGGGAACCTTGCAATTTGCACATCGAAATGCGAAAATACAAGGTAAAGTTTATCAAGATAGTGTAGGTACGATGAAACAAGTCGAGCCTGTTCAGACAAGTGAAAAACCTCGACGGGAACAGAAAAAAAGCAAGCCACGAAAAGAAGATAAAGACAAAGAACCGTTTCTTAAAAAAATACAAAATTATTTCTTTGATTAATAATTGAAGCGTCTCCTTCAACTTAGAAAACAGAAAAGGGATAATGAATGGGAGGAACGAAAATGTTGGATTTCGAATCAAACAATGATCAATTAGCCACGATAAAAGTCATCGGTGTCGGTGGAGGCGGAAGTAACGCTGTCAACCGAATGATCGAACATGGTGTACAAGGTGTGCAATTCATCGCGGTTAATACGGACGCTCAAGCATTGAATCTATCAAAAGCTGAAACAAAACTGCAAATTGGTGAAAAATTGACGCGGGGACTTGGCGCAGGTGCAAACCCTGAAGTCGGAAAGAAAGCTGCTGAAGAAAGCAGAGAAGCCATTGAAGAAGTCCTTCAAGGTGCTGACATGGTATTTGTGACGGCAGGTATGGGTGGTGGTACTGGAACAGGTGCCGCTGCAGTGATCGCACAAATTTCCAAAGAGCTCGGCGCATTGACTGTCGGCGTCGTTACACGTCCATTCTTATTTGAAGGACGGAAACGCTCCGTTCAAGCAGGTAATGGCGTCGAATCCCTTAAAGAAAATGTGGATACACTAATCGTCATTCCAAACGATCGTTTGTTGGAATTGGTAGATAAAAACACACCGATGCTTGAGGCATTCCGGGAAGCAGACAATGTCCTACGTCAAGGTGTTCAAGGCATCTCAGATTTGATTGCCGTTCCTGGCTTAATCAACGTCGACTTTGCAGACGTCAAAACCATTATGCAAGACAAGGGATCTGCATTAATGGGGATCGGTGTGGCAACTGGTGAAAACCGTGCAGCCGACGCTGCGAAAAAAGCAATTTCGTCTCCTCTTCTTGAAACATCCATTGATGGAGCACATGGTATCTTGATGAATATTTCAGGTGGCGCTAACCTTAGCCTATTTGAAGTACAGGAAGCCGCAGAAATTGTTACTTCAGCTGCAGATCAGGAAGTTAACGTGATTTTCGGATCTGTCATCAACGAAAACCTAAAAGATGAAATCGTTGTGACTGTTATAGCGACTGGATTTGATGAAAGTTCACAAACAAGTAACCCGCGTCCACACGCACAGCGACCTGTAACTGGACCAGGAGCTAACGCGCAGCCTGGACAGCAACAACGTCAGCCAGAGCGAGCGACTTCCAATCATCCAAGCTATGAAGAAGACACATTAGACATACCAACATTCTTGCGCAACCGCAACCGCGACTAATTATTGGCCGGTTGCTAAAAAAAGCCTAACTTCATTTGATGAAGTTGGGCTTTTTTACGTACTAATGAGTGTGAAATTGCTGATAACAGCTTCCAACTGTCGATAAGCTG
>CALGNY010000079.1 GCA_937958375.1 uncultured Bacillaceae bacterium | reverse complement strand
TTTTTTAATTCCTTGACTCGTTATAGCTTTCATCAAATCGCCCCTCTATGCTGTTTTTTGCAGAATTATTTGTTGATATGAAGATGTACCGTTCTTTCCCGCGGACCGTCAAATTCACAAAAATAAATTCCTTGCCATGTACCTAATACAATGTCCCGGTTATGAATAATAATGGTCTGTGATGGCCCGACAGTACTTGCTTTCATATGGGCAGCTGTGTTGCCTTCTGCATGGCGATCCAGCTGATGGTCCCATGGAAATACTTCATCAAAACGCCGGAGCATATCCGTTTTGACATCTGGATCGGCATTTTCATTGATGGTGATGCCGGCAGTCGTATGTGGACAATAGACAATGGCTGTTCCGTTAATCACTTGCTCTTCAGTAACGAACTGTTGAACTTTGTCGGTAATATCAATCATTTCGCTATGGGCTTGTGTTTGAATGGTGAATGTTTTGAGCATTTTCTTTCTCCTTTCTTTTTAGTATCCTCCAACCGTACGTTTTTATTTGAAATGATGTCTTTGTTATTGGATAGCCGATTTTGATTGAATTCAAACGATTTCCGATAAGCCTATTCGGTGTATTGAAAGGTTCAGGAGTGCTACAATTGCAGTAATGATTGATTTAACAGAAGGGAAGATTTGATATGAGCGAAGAGCTGAATATGAAGCATATTTTTAAAGAAGGTTCGGGAAAAACACCACATACATTATTGTTGTTGCACGGAACGGGTGGAACGGAAGAGGACTTACTTCCTTTAGTTGATTATATAGACTCTGAAGCAAATGTGCTGAGTGTTCGGGGCAATGTCTCGGAGAATGGGATGCCACGATTCTTCAGACGACTCGCAGAAGGTGTCTTTGATGAAGATGATTTGATTTTCCGTACAGAAGAGCTGAACACATTCTTGGATGAAGCAGCGAAGAAATATGACTTTGACCGTTCACAAGTAATTGCAGTGGGCTACTCGAACGGGGCGAACATTGCGGCCAGTTTGATGTTTCACTATCAGGATGCGTTGAGAGGAGCCAGTTTGCACCATCCGATGGTTCCGAGAAGAGGGATTGAGCTACCTGATTTAAGTGGAAAAGATGTGTTCATTGCGGCGGGTTCCAATGATCCAATTTGTCCTTCTCAGGAATCCGAAGAGCTGAAATCCTTATTGGAAAAGGCAGGAGCGGCTGTTGAAATTCATTGGGAAAACCAAGGCCATCAGTTAACTTTGGGTGAAGTGAAAGCTGCAGCGACGTGGTATGGAAAACTTTCCAACTAAAATTCTCTATGTAAACCTAACGATTTGAAGTCAATGGATCGTTAGGTTTTTTCGTCTATTTAGATTAATGAAATAATCAAGCTAATTACAACAATCGCTCCGATGATCATTAAAATAGTACGTAACACTAACATCACCATCCTTCTCACAAGTTGTTCATAAAAACATTCCCCTGTCTGAAACAAACATAAACATAAAAGAGAAGAATGGAGGATGGTACTATTTGTCATCTTCTTTTAACACCTCAGAAAAGTAGTCTTCCTCTTCACTTGTCAGTTCAACAAGGAATGGATAGGTGACAATGTAACAAACAAAGAGGCTGGCCCATAGGCTGATGATCCAATACCACGGAATATCGAAAAGGAAAAGAAGGATCGGTACTAGTGTCGCAAAGTTAAAACCGACTAGTTTTTTTCTCGAATTTTTCGACTGGAATTGAATCGCTTGGCAATAAGGACATGGGAAGCGGGTATCCAACCGAAAGGTCGCCTTCCATGTATCCTTCCACGTCCACCAAGTATTACAATTTGTGCAGATTGGCATATGCTCACTCCTTTACAAAACTTTCGTACCGTTTGCGACGGGTTGATCGGGCGTTAAGAGGACGACATCATCCAGTTCGGGAACGCCTCCAATGACGAGGACTTCAGACTTGAACCCGGCAATTCGAAGGGGTTCAAATCCTGTCACCGCAACAACTTGGCGACCAATTAATGTCTCCGGTTTATATCGTTTGGTGATTTGTGCGGAAGATTGTTTCGTCCCTAACTCGCCAAAATCAATCCACAATTTGATTGCTGGCTTTCTAGCTTCAGTAAATGGTTCTGCTTTTTCAACGGTACCGACCCGGATATCAAGTGCTTTAAAATCATCAATGGTTGGCATAGGGTTAGACTCCTTTACGTGTTTACATCTTATTCATGAGTATACCAAAAATCAGCACATATAAAAAAAGAGCTTAGCCGTTGTTTCGGCAATAAGCTCTTATGATTACTGTAATTCTTCAAGAACGACAGGTTCACTTGCTTGTAGGTCAATCAATTTGAAGAGTGCATTTCTTTTGATGTAAATGGATTTATAAATCTGTTCGTCACCCTCCATATAGACAATCACACGTGTACCCGGATGATCTGTGATGATTTGCATATCATACGCGCTGACATCAATTTCTTCTTTAACCCGACTCATTTCCAGAAATTCTTCCGGGGACTGTGGTTTCTCTGCTTCGGCTAACTGCTCTTCGGTTGCTGGTTGAAGGTCACCTTCTTCCAATACTTCTTCAGGTTCTCTTTTTTCCGTTTCATCATTCGTTGGGGGTGATTCAGTAGAGCTATTCTCTTCGCTGGCTTCAGCAACCGATCCTTCGTTTGCTGAGTTGGTCTCTTCCGGATCATTACTGCATGCTGAAAGAATGAATATCGTGGCCAAAAAAATGATGATAGGTTTTAGTTGCATGATGGTCCTCCCTCAAGAGATCTATGTTGAGTATGTTTCATATTCCCTCTTTATAGACGAATTAAAAGGGACTCTTGATGCATTTTTTTATTGGATGGTCTTGGATGGCAGTACTTTCGATGTGAATCAATCTCAGACCCGCCATCTTGATAAATATTCGATTTTATAGTACAATATCTGATTGGAAGATAACGAATTTTTATAAACACAAGTTTATATCAAACACATCTTTCCATAAAAAATTATCATTGCAAGGTGGTTTTGACATGGAAGAAAAAGATTATCGTGTATTACTGTATTACAAGTATGTACCGATTGAAAACTCCGAGGAATATACGGAGGAACATTTGACGTTTTGTAAGGAATTAGGTTTGAAAGGTCGAATTTTAGTTGCGGATGAGGGGATTAATGGTACGGTGTCTGGGACGGTTGAGCAGACCCAGAAGTATATCGACACCATGCATGCCGATCCGCGGTTTGAAGATATGGAATTCAAGATCGATGAAGCCGATGGACATGCTTTCAAAAAAATGCATGTCAGACATCGCCCAGAGATTGTTTCTCTTCGCTTGGGCGAGGAAGACATCGACCCAAATGAGATCACAGGTGAATATTTGGAGCCGAAGGAATTCTATGAGGAATTGCAGCGTGATGATGTCGTCGTCTTGGATGCGCGTAATGACTATGAATACGATCTAGGTCATTTCCGCGGAGCCATTCGCCCTGACATTCGCTCATTCCGTGAATTGCCTGATTGGGTCAAGGAAAACCGGGAAAAGCTAGAAGGGAAGCGAGTGTTGACCTATTGCACCGGAGGGATTCGCTGTGAAAAATTCTCTGGATGGTTGAAAAAAGAAGGCTTCGATGATGTCGGTCAATTGCATGGCGGAATTGTCACCTATGGCAAGGACCCAGAAGTAAAAGGTGAGCTATGGGACGGGAAATGCTATGTATTCGACGAACGGATTAGCGTACCTGTCAACCAGGTAGAGCACGTTGTTGTCGGTCGTGATTATTTCACGGGTGAACCATGTGAACGATACGTCAACTGCGCAAACCCCGAATGTAATGAGCAAATCATTATGTCTGAGGAAAACGAACATTTCTACTTGCGTAGTTGTTCACACGAATGTCGTGTACACCCACGGAACCGTTATGTCATTGAGCATAAGTTAACGAAAGAAGAAATTGATGAAAAACTGCAAGCAATTGAAGATCTAGAAGAAACGCAAAAACAAGCACAGTAACAATTTTGAGCCGGGTCACCAAAGAGTGGTCCGGTTTTTTTGTTTTTTGTATTGACCAGGGTGGTCTAAATCAGTTACCCTAAAAGTAGACCGGGTTGGTCGAATATGAGATGAAGGAGGAAAAACCTTGTCTTCACCATTTGAACAACTAGATCCGACAAAGAAAAATAAAATCATTCAAGCAGCATTAGAAGAATTCGCAGAACATAAATATGAGCAAGCATCCACGAACCGAATCGTGAAAAGAGCAGGCATCGGAAAAGGCATGCTGTTTTATTATTTCAACAGCAAAAATGAATTGTACCGATATTTGATCGATTATAGCTTGGATCAAATTTATCCTATGTTGATGGAGGACTATCGAAAAGGAATTGAAGAAGCGGGTGGAGATTTCATCGAACGATCCTATAATATTGCACGAGTCAAAGCAACGTTTATGGCTGAGGAACCGAATGTGTTCAATTTTCTCGGAACCGTCGTGATTCAAGATTTCGACATGTTACCTGCTGAAGTTCAACAAAGGATTACGCGTCTCCAAGAAGATGCCTATCGAATGCTTTATGAGGATGTTGACCTCACCCTATTCAAGAAAGAATTGGACCGGGAGAAAGCGATGAATCTGATTCGGTGGTCACTCGATGGCTATCAACAAGATTTACAGAATCAGCTAAAAGGAGAGCAGATTCCATCGTTAAATATGGATCGATATTGGGATGAGTTTTATGCTTATTTGGATATTTTGAGAGAGGCTTATTATGAAAGGGGAGCGAATAATGGGAAACGTGATTCAGATTGAGAACCTGACGAAGAGCTTCGGAGACTTTAAAGCACTAGACCAGGTAAATTTTGAGGTGAAAGAAGGAGAGGTCTTCGGTTTTATCGGCCCAAACGGCGCTGGAAAATCTACGACGATTCGTGTGCTGTTGGGAATTTTGAAAGGTACAGAGGGAAAAGCGACGATTTTCGGTAAAGATGTTTGGGAAGATGCGATGGAAATTCACAAGCGAATTGCCTATGTGCCTGGCGATGTGAATTTATGGCCGAACTTAACTGGTGGGGAGGTCATTGATTTATTTGCAAAGCTACGGGGCGACTATAAAAAGGCTGACCGTGAAGCATTACTGGAACGATACAAACTCGATCCGACGAAAAAATGCCGGACGTATTCCAAGGGAAACAGACAAAAAGTAGCCCTCGTTTCTGCCTTATTATCGGATGCGGACCTCTATATTTTTGATGAACCGACATCCGGACTTGATCCATTGATGGAGAACATTTTTCAAGAAGACGTGGACCGGTTACGTAAGGAAGGAAAAAGCGTCCTGTTATCGAGTCACATCCTTTCAGAAGTCGAAAAACTGTGTGACCGGGTTGGCATCATTCGGGAAGGTACAATCATCGAGAAGGGTAGTTTAGAAGAGTTGCGCCATCTGACGAGACATCATGTCATTGTCGAATCGAATGAAACCTTGAATGGGCTGGAGTCAGTCGATGGAGTCCACGATGTGCAACAAGATCAAAATAAATACACCTTCCAAGTCGATACAGAAAAAATGGATGCTGTCATTAAGTTTGTCAGCAGATATTCGATTATGAAATTGGAAAGCGCTCCCCCTACACTGGAAGATCTCTTTATGCGTCATTATGAAGGCGCTGGGGGTGAGGGTGAATGAGTGAGCTTTTACAAAAATCAAACCAGCTGTTGAGATTGACGACCCGTCGCGACCGTATTCGGGCATTGATTTGGGTGTTGTCACTGACATTCATCACGGTAATCATCCCAGGTACGTTCAATAGCCTATATTCCGAGCAAGCTGAGCGCGACGCAATGGCTGAAACGATGGATAATCCGGCCATGGTAGCAATGGTTGGTGAAGGGGACTTGGAAAATTACACGATTGGTGCGATGACAGCTCATCAAATGATTCTATTGACGGCTGTATTTGTTGGAATCATGAGTATATTATTCGTTGTTCGTCATACGAGAACAGATGAGGAAGAAGGGCGGATTGAACTCATTCGCGCCTTGCCGGTCGGAAAGTTGGCTCCGATTCATGCGACGACGATTTATGTCATTGGTGTCAATGTTCTATTGGCTGTTTTGGTTGCTCTTGGTTTATGGATCCAGCCAATTGACGATTTGACACTGGAAGGATCTCTCTTGTACGGAGCGACATTGGGAGGAACCGGGCTTTGTTTTATGGCAATAGCCGCTTTGTTTTCTCAGATGTCCGAAAGTTCAAGAGGTGCGATCGGATGGTCGATCGGTGTCTTATTGTTTTTCTATGTGCTTCGCGCAGTAGGGGATATCGGCAATGAGTTCTTGTCACTCACTTCCCCGCTCGGCTGGGTGAATCGTACGTTCATTTATACTGAGAATAATTGGTGGCCGATTCTGTTGATGGTTGCTTTTACGTTGATTGTTTTGTTGGTTACCTATCAACTGAATGCGAAACGCGATTTAGAAGCGGGTCTCTTTCCATCCAAACCCGGAAAAGCTCACGCACCTAAATCGTTGCTGAGTCCATTCGGGTTGGCATTTCGTCTACAACGGACTGCATTCATTTCGTGGGCCATCGGTATGTTGTTTTTGGGAATCTCCTATGGATCGGTGCTTGGTGATCTGGAGTCCTTTTTTCAAGGAAATGAGTTTTTGACCGAAATGCTCGTTCAAGGGGAAGGCTATTCGATGACAGAGCAGTTTATCTCCATCATTATCACTGTGATGGCTATGATTGCGGTGGCTCCAGCAATCCTTGCGATGAATCGGTTATATGGAGAAGAAAAGAAGTCCAGATTGGAATTGCTTTTTTCCAAACCAGTTTCCCGAAAAGTGGTGATGGGTAGCTATCTTGGAGTTGCATTCATCAACGCCTTCGTCAGTGTTTTCCTTGCTGGTGTCGGTTTATGGGCAGCCGGGTCAATGGTGATGGAGGAGCCCATTTCGTTCGGTGCGATGGTCGGTGCGTCGCTGAATTATTTGCCGGCGATGTTGGTGTTTGTCGGGGTGGCTGCCTTGTTGATTGGGTTTAAACCAAAACTTACTTCATTGACATGGGCCTATCTTGTGTATTCATTTATCGTCGTCTATATGGGCAATTTATTTCAGCTGGATGATTGGATTCAGCAAATCAGTCCATTTGGGCATGTTCCCCAACTGCCTGTCGATGACTTTGAGTGGATGACTGTAGTGATTTTTAGTTTGGTTGCTGTCGTTCTGGCTATTCTGGGAATGATGTTATATTCCAAAAGGGACATACATGGATAAAAGGCGCATGAGATTGATTCTCTCCACAAATGGGTAAATTATGGGTAACCATGATTAAACGAAAATTAAGGAGAGATTTCATGTCAGATATGCAAAAGCAGAACGGAAAAGTGACTCCACCTGCCCAACATCAATCACGTCAGCCTGGTTATGAACATGAGATGAACCCAGAACCGATCTATATTCGTGACGGTTATAAAGGAAGCGACAAACTAAAGGATAAAGTAGCAATCGTAACAGGTGGCGACAGTGGAATTGGTCGTGCGGTCAGCTTACATTATGCAATTGAAGGCGCAAAGGTCGTCATCGTTTATTTAGATGAGGACAAAGATGCCGAAAAAACGAAACAACTGATCGAAAAAGAAGGCGGCGAATGCCTGTTGATCAACGGTGACTTGGGTGATCAATCGTTTTGTAAGCAAGTCGCTGAACAAACGATCGATAAATTCGGTAAAATTGACATTCTGGTCAACAATGCAGCTGAACAGCATCCACTCGATGACTTTCTTGATATTACTAGCGAGCAATTAAAGCGTACCTTTGATACGAATTTCTTCAGTATGTTTTATTTAACGCAGGCTGTTCTGCCTCATTTAAAAGAAGGAAGTACGATCATCAATACATCGTCCATCACGGCATATCAAGGAAGTGCTGACTTAGTCGACTACTCTGCAACGAAGGGTGCCATCACTTCGTTCACGAGATCACTTTCGGAAAACATTATCGGAAAAGGAATTCGAGTGAATGGTGTGGCACCTGGACCGATTTGGACACCGCTTATCCCAGCATCCTTTACAGAAGAGAAGGTAGGTAACTTCGGAGGGAATCAGCCGATGAAGCGGCCAGGCCAACCATCTGAACTCGCACCAGCATATGTGTATTTAGCCAGCGAAGATTCTTCGTATGTATCCGGGCAAATGATTCATGTCAATGGTGGAGCGATATTGAACGGATAATCCATTTCCATAAGTAAACTCCCGTTAAAAATGTGGGAGTTTATTTTTTTGAAGAAATCACTATCTTGTATTGCAAAATAGTATCCGGTAAGCTATCATGTATTACAAGATAGATAAAAATAAAGGGTTTGATGCCTATGTCCATGAGAAGTCAATTATTAAAAGGTGTATTGGAGGGCTGCATTTTAGCTGTCATTGAAAGAGAAACGGTTTACGGGTATGAACTTTCGAAAAAGCTTCAAGAATACCAATTAGAAGTGAGTGAAGGATCCATCTATCCCATACTGCTGCGTTTACAGAAGGACGAATTCATTTATGGCAAGATGGAAAAATCGCCGAATGGACCGAACCGAAAATATTATTACATCACTGAAAAAGGCCAAGAAGCACTGAAGGAATTCATGCATAACTGGGAAGCGATCAAAACGCCGGTCGACCAATTGATGAGGAGGGTTAATCTATGAAAGCTCAAGAATTAATCGATTTAAACAATCAAAAAAGGGAACTGCTGACCGAAGAAAATAAAAAGTATTACGAAGACATGCTCATTTATTTACGTTTATCGTTTCAAAAGTCTGAAAGAGAAACCGAGGAGCTGCTTAATGAACTGTTGGACCACTTGTTGGAGGCCCAGGAAGAAGGAAAAGATGTTAAGGAATTATTTGGTGACAATCCAAAGCAGTATGCCAACGAATTGCTTGGTGAGATGCCTAAAGCAATGACGAAAGACATGTTTGGTTTATTCCTACTCGCAACCGTTTCGTTTTTTGCTTCGGTGCTAATTTTTACAGGGCTATTCAATACAATCGCTTATTATGTTTTTGGGAAAGGGAATGAGATGCAAGAAGTATTTCTTGGATCTGCAATTGTTGAATCCATTGTTTCCTTGGTCATTGCATTTCTATTCTTATATGCGGTCATCAGTTATCTAAAATGGGCGACCTTCAAGAATCTAAACAAATTTCTCGATTTCTTTTATACTTGGTTGATTGGTGTCGTCAGTTTCGGAATTTATTTTGTCTTATTTTATTTTCTGCCTGGTTTCGGCCCGAGATTTGAGATCCCAATTTATACATCCATCATTGCTGGTGTGCTATTAGGACTTGTTGGATACGGCATCTATAAAGTTCGAGGCAAGTTCATTTGAATTAATCCCCACCAAAAAAGTTTCTGAATGAGTAACCGGTAGCTTGTCGGTTAATCGCAGCAATGGAAGTCGTAAGCGGAATCCCTTTTGGACATACTTGTACACAGTTTTGCGAGTTGCCGCAATTTTGCAGTCCACCTTCCTCGGTGAATGCGGCAATTCGTTCATCACTATTCATTTCACCGGTCGGATGGGCATTTTTTAAATGGACTTGTGAGAAAACAAATGGACCCAAAAAGTCGTTCTGATCGTTCACATTCGGACATGCTTCTAAGCAAACGCCACATGTAAAGCACTTGGATAGCTCATATGCCCATTGCCGTTTATTTTCTGCCATGCGGGGACCTGGACCGATATCATACGTCCCATCAATCGGAATCCATGCTTTTACTTGCTTGAGTGCATCGAACATCCGGCTTCGGTCGACCGTCAAATCACGGACGACTGGAAAGGTCGATAAAGGAGCCAAGCGAATGGGCTGCTCTAACTTGTCCACCAAGGTAGAACAAGCTTGCTGAGGATGTCCATTGATCAACATGGAACAAGCTCCACAAACCTCCTCAAGACAGTTCATATCCCAGAAAACAGGGGATGACTTTTGACCATCTTTGTTGACGGGATTTTTTCTGATTTCCATCAAGACGGAAATAATATTCATGTTTTTTCGGTAAGGAATATGGAATTCTTCCTCGTAAGCTCCAGACTCCGGGTGATCTTGTCGCGTAATAATGACATGTATATGCTCCATTTTGCCATCTCCTTTTTTGCCTATGTAATGAATTCAGTTACAGTATGGCTAAACTGGAGACTGGTTATGCAGTTTTGATTACTTGGATTCTCACTAACAATGCGATTTCTTGTACACACCTAGTCGGTAAATATTGAGGCCTTAATCCAAAATAGAAAAGAGGCTGGGACATAACTAAGTTACTCTTCACTGAATCCGAACCATGCATAATTAAGCG
>CALGNY010000078.1 GCA_937958375.1 uncultured Bacillaceae bacterium | reverse complement strand
TTTATGCGACCTTAATGGGAAGGTATGAGCCCGTAGCGGCAAAATATGAGCCTTTAATAGGTTGCTATGAGCTTGAAATTCGTTGAGTTGAAATATGAGAGGGGGATGTCGGATGAGTCAGTCAAAATGGGCTGTGAATAGAGATTTGTTTGTGAGCTTTTTGCGGACGGGTTTGCTTGGTTATGGTGGAGGCCCTGCGACGATCCCGCTCGTACATAAAGAAGTCGTTGAGCAGTATAAGTGGATGGATGATGAGGAGTTCGGGAATATTCTGGCACTCGGGAATTCGCTTCCGGGTCCGATTTTAACGAAGATGGCAGGCTATATCGGCTATCGGATCGGTGGATTTATCGGCATGGTCGGTGCCGTCATAGGTGCGGTATTACCGACCGTTTTATTGATGATCGCACTCATTTCGTTTTTGTTCAGTTTTCGTGAATCACCGATTGTGCAAGGGATGACGCAAGCAATCGGGCCGGTTGTCGGTGTGCTTTTGTTTATGCTGGCGTTTAACTTCTTTATGAATTCGAAAAAAGCGCTCGGATATCCGGTGGCGATTGCGTTGTCGATCGTGAGTATTATTGTGTATGTCATTCTCGGATGGCATCCAGTCTTATTGATTGGTGCGTTGATCATTTATGCGCTGTCCACTAATCCTAGAAAGAAAGGGGAATAACAGATGCTTTTGGACTTATGGTATTTATTTTTGGCGTTCTTCATTCCGGGAATCGTCGGTTATGGTGGCGGTCCGGCTATTATTCCCCTGATTGAAATTGAAGTCGTCCAGCGGTATGAGTTTATGACAAGGCAGGAATTCGGTGAAGTGTTGGCGATGGGGAATGCATTACCTGGCCCGATCGCTACGAAAATGGCAGGTTATATCGGATTTGAAGTAGCAGGAGTTGCGGGTTCACTCGTCGCCTTGGCAGCTACGGTTGTTCCGACACTTGTTGCGATGATCGTCTTGTTGAATTTGCTGAATAAATTTAAGGATTCGCCGAAAGTGAAGCGAATCACCGCGTTAATCCGACCGACGATTGCGATCTTGTTGGCTGTGCTAGCCTATCAGTTTTTCGAAACGTCTTATTTTGACGCAGGAATTTGGCATACATCGATTCTTGTTGTTCTGAGTTTTGTGCTATTGGAGAAGTTAAATGTGCATCCTGCGTTCGTCATTGCAGGTTCGTTGGTTTATGGAGCGGTGTATTTGTCGTAGAGCTTGGAACTTTTCCAGGCTCTTTTTCATTGGGGTGTATTTCGACAATATTATTTCCGGGGAAATATTTGTCGATTGAGTGGTAAGTAAAATGACCTCGATCAAAGGTTTGGTTTCTAGTTATATGACGCTATCTTTTTTTAAATAAATCCGAAAATCTTTTTATTTTTAATACGTTCTGGTGGATCTGCAAAAATTGGCTCGTTTTCGATTAAGGCTTGTGAGTTTTCTAGAAAATAATAGTGCATTTGTTTTCCAAAGGTTTTTTCGACTTTATTATAGGCCTCATGTAATTCGAATGGTCGCTTCTTTGAATGGTAAGCTTCCGATGAAATGAGATGAACCAAATTCGCATCAATCATTTCATTCGTGAACTTTGCTTGCTTTTTGCCAAAGCGTCCATTGATGCTTCCTGCAGCGACTTGGACAAGTGCTCCTTTTTTGACCAAGTTATAGAGCAATTGCGGCTTACTTACGATCTCAGCATGTCGCTCTGGATGGGCGATGACTGGTGTAAACCCTTTCATCTGTAGTTCGAAAAGGACCTGTTCCGCATATTTTGGCAAGTGATTGCTTGGAAGTTCAATCAGTATGTATTTTGTATTTTCATTGACGGGCAAAATTTCATCTTTATCAATTCTCTCGGCTAGATCCCACGTTAAACGGACTTCTTGGCCAGGTAAGACCTTCAATGGAATGCCCTTTTGTTCTAATTCATGAGAAAAATGAATGACTTCTTTTATGATATCAAGTTTTGGGTGATTATTTGTTCCATCTAGGTGTCGTGGTGTGACCACCAGTGTATGAACGCCTTGCTTCACTGCTGTTTGGGCTAGCTGAATGCTTTCGCTCATTGTTGGTGGCCCATCGTTCATGTTGGGTAAAATATGGCTGTGAATTTCAATCATCCGTAAATCCTCCTAGTCATTTATTACTATATATATTGTATTTATATCCTATCACACTTCCTCACTTAGCGGAAGGAGGTTTTTTTGTATGATATTGTCAGTAAATGTTGGGATCTTATAAGTACATTCGGAAATTTTCTAGGATATAAAAGACGGAATGTGTGGAAAAACGTAAACTTTCATGCTATTCGGAAAGGGGAAGTTGCGTTATAGTAAGAGAAGAGTCGAATTATATCGCTATTAATCGTTAGAGGAGATGCAGTTGGTTGTCTATTTTTCTTGAAGTCATTTTACCGATCGTATCTATTTTTGTACTCGGATACATCCTACAACGCATTCGACAACTGGATGTGCGATCTGTCTCAGCCGTGACGATCTATATTTTCGTACCGGCTTTGGTGTTCGAAACGTTTTATACGCAAGATTTATCTGGAGATTTTTCAACCATTGTTTTGATGGCCTTTATCATTTTATTTTCGATGATTTTCATCAACAAGATTCTCGCATTGATTTTTAAATGGGATCGTTCCGTCGAAAGTGGTATGATTTTATCAAATGCATTTATGAACGCGGGGAATTATGGCGCACCGGTTGTTTTATTTGCTTTGGGTGAAGAGGCATTTATCTATGCAGTTTTGTTCATGTCGATTCAGACGATCCAAATGAATTTCTTTGGTGTTTATTATGCTTCCAGGGGCGTTAGTGGGATGAAGCATGCGTTGCTTGCCGTCATGAAAATGCCGGCAACGTATACGATGTTGGCGGCATTTTTGCTGAAGGGTTTGAATATCGAGTTGGCCGCCCCGGCAATGGATATTGTGAGTTTTCTTGCCGCTGTAGCTATTCCATTGATGATGGTCGTGCTGGGTATGCAGTTGGCGAATATCGTTTTCCGTGAATTTGAAGTTGGCAAGGTCGTTTTGTCGTCTACCTTGCGTCTGATCATCTCCCCACTCGTCACGTGGGTTTTTGTCCTACTGATTCCGATGCCGGATTTGATGGGGAAAGTGATGATCATTTTATCGGCAATGCCGACAGCCGCCACAACGACGATGTTTGCCTTGGAGTTCCGGGCTCGCCCGGATTTGGTTTCAAGCATTACACTTGTGACGACGGTGTTAAGTATTTTTACGATATCCGGCTTGTTATGGATTTTGACATAAGGGAAGGGAGCGTTTTGGATGAAGTTAGTTACGTTTCAAACCGATAGCCAACGTTATTGGGGTGTTTTAAAAGGAGAAGAGATCGAGTATTATCCAAAATTGGTTGAGCTTTTTCCGACATTATTGGCTGTCATTCAAGGATTTAAGTTCATTAATTTTGAAAAAGAAATCAAACATTCGTATCCAGTTGATGAGGTGAAAATTTGTGCACCTCACACGCCAGAGCGAAATATCATCAGTGTCGGGAAAAATTACCGCGAGCACGCCATTGAGATGGACGCGAATCGGGATGAGAAGGCTGTTCCGAAAGATCCGGTCATTTTCACAAAAGCACCGACGGCAATCATCGCTAATGGGGACCCGGTCGATCCACATGAAAACATTACGAATGAGCTGGATTATGAAGGCGAATTGGCGATTATTATCGGCAAAAAAGGTGTCAATATCCGTGAGGAAGACGC
>CALGNY010000077.1 GCA_937958375.1 uncultured Bacillaceae bacterium | reverse complement strand
TTACACGCAAAATAATTTTCCATAACCGTCGATAGCCCACCCCAATGACCAAATAAGGCTTAAATAGGGTACCTATAATCGTCGATAAAAGCCTTCAATGTCAGATAATAAGCAAATAAAACGCCCACACCAGTGGTTCCTATTTAAAAGACCCGCTGCATTTGGTAAAATAGCGTTATGCAGTAGAGGAGGAAGGAAAATGGCTAAAAAAGATCCAAATGCCATTGCGACGAATCGGAAAGCCAGACATGATTATTTTATTGAGGAAACGTATGAGGCCGGGATAGTGCTACAAGGAACGGAAATCAAATCGATCCGAGCGGGAAGAGTCAACTTGAAAGACGCTTTTGCGAGGATTTCAAATGGAGAAGCCTACGTTCACAACATGCATATTTCGCCTTATGAGCAGGGGAATCGGTATAACCACGACCCTACCCGTGCGCGTAAATTATTGCTTCACAAGAAGGAAATCAATAAATTGATCGGCCAGACGCAGATGAAGGGTTATTCGCTGATCCCATTGAAGATTTATATCAAAAATGGTGTGGCGAAGCTGTTGATCGGTCTCGGCAAAGGGAAGAAGAAGTACGATAAGCGTGAAGATTTGAAGCAAAAAGCGGCAAAACGTGATGTCGAACGAGCGATGAAGGAACGTTTTCAATAAGACTTAAAAGCAGTGAGCAGCATCTTTTCATTTCCGAGGAAATATGCTATAATAAGAACTGTATTGAAGAACAAAACATTCTTCCAAATGCATCCCTTTCTATTTCACGGGGACGTTTTGGATTCGACAGGGATAGGTCGAGCTTGAGTTGCAAGTCGAGGCGACGACTCGTAAACCGTCACTCAGTTAATAATAACTGGCAAAGAAAACAATTTCGCTGTAGCTGCGTAAGCAGTTCTACAGGATCCTTCCTGCTATCGTCCGTGTAGCAGATTGAAGGGTCTCAAATTCAAGCGGACTACGCTAAAACCCACCGTCTGAGGGTTTTAGAAGAGACCAATCAGACTAGCCACTCGTAAGCCTGTCAGTGGGCTGAAGAGTTGGCGAATGACAATACGCTGACTAAGCTTGTAGAAGCTTGAGTGCCGATATCTCTGGACGTGGGTTCGAGTCCCACCGTCTCCATACTTGTTATGGAAAATAAATAAGAAAAGAAATGAACATGAGTTCTCAAAAAGAGGCTCATGTTTTTTGTTATTCCCACATTAAACAGTGGTTCTCCGAATGATTTCCCTGCAAATTAACCAACCTAAGACTAATTCCAACAAAAACAGGGTAAATTTTAGTTGACGAAGCAGCAGGGAAAGGAGCAATCATCATGTGGGAGTTATTGAAAAAAGGGAATAAATCATCCGGTTTATCGGCACTTGGAAATGTAGCGATCGCAACAATCAAGGGGATAGCAGCCTTGATTAGTGGTAGTGGTGCCATGTTTGCGACCATGGTCCACTCGATGGCAGATGCCCTGAACCAAGGGATGGTCTACTTCGGTAGTGCCTTAGCCGAAAAGAAACCGACGAAGCGTTTTCCGACCGGATATGGACGCGTTGTGAACTTATTCGTATTATTAGCCGTCATCGTTGTATCCATTATGGCCTATGAAACGATTTTAAGTGGTTGGCATATTATTCAAGACCCTCAACCGTCTTCGAATTTATGGTTAATGGTGATCGTGATGGTGATCTCGATTGCCATTGACGGTGGCGTGTTATTAAAGGTCATGAAAGAAGTCGTTCATGAAGCTCGTGCGGATAAAGATGGTAATTTTATCGTTCAATCGTTTAAAAATATTAAATATGCACAGCCGCCAACGCGATTGGTTTTTTACGAAGATAATGTCGCTACGTTAGGTGGTCTCGTGGCCATCATCGCAATTATCGTCTCGCATGCCACAGGAAACTATGTCTATGACGGGATCGGTACGATGATGATTGGAATATTACTGATCGGGATCGCCATCAAAATCGGTTATGATAACACGATTGGGTTGATTGGGGTTGCCGCACCAAAAAAAATCCAGACAGGAATCGCCAATATCATTTTGGATGATCCACAAGTCGTCGATATCCAAAAAATGCGGATTCTCCAAGAAGGCGGGGATTACCATGTGGAGGCCTACCTTGAGCTTGAAGAAGGGATGACGCTCGCCGATGCGGATGATGTCAAATTCCGCGTGGCGGATAAAATCCTGAACGAATCTTATATTGATGATGTCACGCTCGGCATTCTTGAAACCGACCAAGTGACCAACTGGAAAGGATTCGACAAACCCGACGACGAACAAATCTAAGCAAACAATAACGGTTAACGCGGTAGCCAATTGCGTTAACCGTTATTTCATTTTAATGCTCGTAATAATCAACAAGATCCCACCGATTAAGAAGCAAGCCTTCAACAATGAAATTTTACCGGCTAGCCCATACAAACCGATTAATGTCGTCGACAGCAAGACGGTCGGTCCGACTAAGGCGAGCAAGGAATTGATGACCAGTGCTTTGGACAGATCGTTGAATTTAAACATCAGGAGGGCGGCCGTGATTTCGATCCCCCCTGAAATGACCCGCAAAATGATAATCGATAATAGTGTTCGTTCAATGACTTGCATGTCCACTCCCCCTGCTTCTATAGATATGCAAGGATTGAGGGAGCTAGTCCATGAATTATGTGCGGTTTGGACGAATGAAGAACAGCACCGCACAAATGATCAGAACACCGAAAATCCCTGCCAGGATATAACTTTCTTCCGTATAATCCTGCATCAGTAATGACATTAATGGCGGTCCGGCAGCGACACCGATAAATCGCGCCGCACTGTAAAAAGATGTGATGGTTCCTTTCGCATCCTTTTCGATGTTTTCGGTAATCATCGCATCCAATGTCGGCAATAAAGCACCGATGGCAAGCCCGGTAATACTCGTCACAATCAGGAGCGTTTCAACCGATTCAGCCATCCCGACAAAAATGATGCTGACCGACAAGAGTGTCATCGATAGGACAATCACCGTTTTCATCACCGTCAAACTACCTTTGATCCATTTACCGGTCAAAAACGACGTGATACATAAAACAATCAATGGCATCGCAATCAGGACACCTTTACGCACACCATCGACGTCGTATTCTTTTTCAAAAATATCGGATAAATAAAAGAGTTCCCCGAATAATAAGAGCATCACATAAGCGCCAATTATGAAGATGGTGTACAACCACGGTCCTTCGATCAGAAAAATTTTCTTCGTTTTTGCGATGAAGGTTTTGAATCCAGGTGGCTTTCCTAAGTTTCTCGGTGCTTTGATAAAAATAACGACCAACACAAACGAAATGACGCTAAAAACAGAAATCGAGAAAAATGGAAGGTACCACAGAAAACTGGCGAACAGGGCCCCGATGATCGGACTGAGCGCCTTACCGAATGTGTTGGATGTTTCGACGATCCCTAGGCATGAACTAGCTTTTTCATCATCATCTTTATATAAATCACCGACGAGCGGTAAAATAATCGGCGTTGCACCAGAGGCCCCGATCCCTTGGAGAATCCGGCCGACAATCATCCAGCCGAAAGGGTCATCCAATTGCCACGAGGCGAAACCAGCGATTAATCCGCCGATGAATGTCAAGAACAAACTAGGTAAAATGACAACTTTCCGGCCGTACCGGTCAGACAAAAAACCGGCAATCGGAATCAGAAAAATAGCTGCAACGGAATAGCTCGTAATAATCATACTCGATTGGAAAGAAGTAATGCCGACTTCCTCTTCAAAAATCGGCAAAACGGGAATAAGCATGGAGTTTCCTAGCGTCATAATTAGCGGAATCGACGCCAGCGTGACAAGCCCCCATGTTCCGAGTGGGTCTTTTTGGTTCATCGTTTACACCTCGAATTCATACTCATTGATAATGTGTCCGAGTTGATTTTTTCTATGAGCAAACGTCCGATGGTAAAAACGCCGAAATGCATGTAGGTTATCATCGGAAAATTGTCCAAAAGGTGCTATAATAGAAATCGTGAATCGTTAAATAATGGAGGACAATACATGTTACAAGTTACCAATGTCGGGCTTCGGTTTTCGGACCGTAAGCTCTTTGAAGATGTTTCGATAAAATTTTCAAAAGGGAATTGTTATGGATTGATCGGTGCCAATGGTGCGGGTAAATCGACATTTCTTAAAATTTTAGCCGGTGAAATCGAACCGCAAGAAGGTCATGTTTCAGTCGGAAAAGACGAACGAATCGCCATGCTGAAACAGGATCACTATGCGTATGAAGATGAAAAGGTGCTCGATGTCGTCATGATGGGGCATGAGCGTTTATTTGAAGTGATGCAAGAGAAAGATGCCATTTATTCAAAAGGTGAATTTACCGAAGAAGATGGTATGCGTGCCGCTGAGCTTGAAGGCGAATTCGCTGAAATGAACGGTTGGGAAGCGGAAGGCGATGCCGCGACAATGCTTCGTGGCCTCGGCATTTCTGATGAGTTGCATGACAAGAAAATGTCTGAACTGCCTGAAGCGGATAAAGTAAAGGTCTTATTGGCACAGGCTTTATTCGGTAATCCAGATGTTTTGCTGCTGGATGAGCCGACAAACGGACTGGATCTGCAAGCCATTCGGTGGTTGGAAGAGTTCTTAATCCAATTTGAAAACACCGTCATCGTCGTTTCGCACGACCGTAATTTCTTGAATAATGTCTGTACGCATATCGCTGATTTGGACTTTGAAAAAATTACACTATACGTTGGAAACTATGACTTTTGGTATGAATCCAGCCAGCTTGCTTTGAAAATGGCACAAGAGCAAAACAAGAAAAAAGAAGAGAAGATCAAGGACTTGAAGGAGTTTATCGCGCGATTCAGTGCGAACGCTTCAAAATCTCGTCAGGCAACATCCCGTAAAAAATTGCTCGATAAAATTACGTTGGATGACATTAAGCCGTCTTCACGGAAATATCCGTATATCGCATTTCAACCAGAACGTGAAATCGGGAATGACTTGCTAGAAGTCAACGGCCTTTCCAAAACCGTCGACGGTAAAAAAGTGTTGGATAACGTCACCTTCCGACTGAACAAGGACGATAAAGTCGTCTTGCTCGGAGACGATGTCGCCAAAACAACCTTGATGAAAATATTGGCTGGAGAAATGGAGCCGGATGAGGGAAGCTATAAATGGGGCATCACCACATCCCAGGCCTACTTCCCGAAAGATAACAGTGAATACTTTGAGGGCGTCGACAAAACGTTGATTGACTGGCTTCGTCAATATTCACCTGAAGACGAAAGTGAAACCTTCTTACGCGGATTTTTGGGCCGCATGCTCTTTTCCGGCGAAGAAGTTTTCAAAAAAGCAAGCGTCCTATCCGGGGGCGAAAAAGTACGCTGCATGCTTTCTCGAATGATGTTAAGCCATGCAAACGTATTGCTGCTCGATGACCCAACGAACCACTTGGATTTGGAGTCCATCCAGGCATTGAACGACAGCCTGATCAACTTCAAAGGTTCTGTGATTTTCACATCACACGACCACCAATTCATTCAAACCATTGCGAATCGCGTCATCGAAATCGCCGACCAAGGCGTCGTCGACAAACTACAAACGTACGAAGAATATATTGAAGAAGAGAAGAAAATTACGACACCAGTGTTGTAATGGGAAACCATCTTTCGCTTAATGCGGGAGGTGGTTTTTATTTCGGGAGAGAGATTGAATGTTTGATTTTGATTGGCTTGGTGGAAATTGTACTTGGGGAGGCCGTCGGGTTGTACTTTCACAGGAGTTAGGGCGCAGAAAAATGTGCTAACTCCGCTGAGAGGGGCTGTCAATTGAGTTGGACGACAGAAAGGTATGCTAACTTAATTGATAGGCGTTGTCACTGGAGTTAGAGCTAGGAATGTTGTGCTACCTCTGTTGAGACGGACTGTCACGGGAGTTAGACCGCAAAAAAATGTGTTAACTCCGTTGAAAGGCGTTGTCGCTGGAGTTAGAACTAGAAAAGGTGTACTACCTCTATTGAGATGAGCTGTCGCTGGATTTAGAGTAGGGAATGGTGTGCTAACTCTGTTGAAAAGCACTGTCATAGGAGTTAGAACGCAGAAAAATTTGTGATCTCCATTGAAAAGCGTCCGTCACTAGGATTAGAGCAAAAAAGGGTGGGTTATCGCCGTTGAAATAGGTTATATACTCCTTGGTGGGCATACTCTTACAGTGGGACATTTTGCGCATGTTACATAGCATTAATGATTATTTGAGTAAAAAGATACTGTTCGGAGGTAGGTTGTTTCGTGTATAGTTATTTTATAGGAGTGTTTGCCTGTGAAGAACCATCTGAAAAATATAGATTATCCATTATTCGTCATCATATTATTGTTAGCTTCCGTTGGCATCGTCATGGTGTACAGTGCCAGCTTTGTTTTTGCTGGGATTGACCCGGAAATCAGTGATCCAGCGTATTTTTTTAAACGACAGAGACTTTGGTTGATCGTGGGATTTATCTTCTTTGCATTGGTCAGTCTGTTTTCATACCGAAAACTAGGGAACTTTATTCCGTTCTTTGTGTTGGTAACAATCTTTTTATTGATATTAGTTCTGATTCCAGGCGTCGGTGTGACGAGAAACGAAGCCACTCGTTGGTTGTCGCTCGGTCCGATTCTGCTGCAACCATCTGAAATTGCGAAGGTCGCGATGGTGCTCTATTTCGCGAAAGCTTATACGAATAAACAGGACAAGCTACATCATTTCGGGAAAGGCGTTATGCCGCCACTCATTATATTGATGTTTGTTTTTGGATTGATTGTCCTTCAGCCAGACTTAGGGACAGCGACTTCCATTTTGATTCCTTGTGGGGTCATATTGGTATTTGCGGGCATTCGTTTTCGCCATCTATTTTTACTCGGTGGCGCGGTGCTTGCTGGAGTTTTGCTGTTGATTTTTACAGAAGGCTACCGTATGGAACGGTTGACCGGATTTCTCGATCCTTTTTCAGATCCTAGCGGGGAAGATTACCAATTGGTGCACTCGCTGATCGCCATCGCAAGCGGCGAAGTGACCGGTGTCGGTCTGAGTAATAGTGTGCAAAAAGCCGGATTTCTCCCAGAGGCACATACAGACTTCATCATGTCAGTCATCGCTGAAGAACTAGGCTTGCTCGGTGTGCTGTTTGTGATTGGATTATATATTGCATTCATGTTCAAGGGAATTATGATCGCCAAACGAGCGACCGACCAATTCGGGCAGCTGCTCGCATACGGTATCACCTTTCAAATTATTTCCCAAGCACTGATTAATCTAGGTGCAGTTTCCGGACTAATGCCAATCACCGGGATTACGCTCCCACTCGTCAGTTACGGTGGATCCTCGATGCTCATCACGTTTTTCTTACTTGGAATCCTGATGAACAT
>CALGNY010000076.1 GCA_937958375.1 uncultured Bacillaceae bacterium | reverse complement strand
TTCTTTAAATGATTTAAAACTGATCCATTAAAAAACCCGCCATTAAAGACGGGTTAGAAATCCATTGAAATTTTATTCCGGGGTTGTCGGTACGTCCTCTTCATCTTGCCTGGATTGTCTTCGCTTTTTTCGACCGCCTTGATTTTGCGCTTGCTCATTCACCAATTTTTTCGCATAGTCAACGGCTTGCGGAGCCAACTCGATTAGTTTTTCCAAAATATGCGTCTGGTCATTCATATGCACCATTTGGATATCATTTTCACGCACAATCAAAAAGCCAATCGGTGTGATTGAAACACCACCACCAGCTCCACCACCAAACGGTAATGAGCTGCTCGAGGATGAATCTGAATCACTGGATGAACCATTCGAAAATTCACTACCCCCAGAAGCAAAACCGAAACCAACCTTTGAAACAGGTAAAATAATGACGGATTGATCGGGTGTTTCAATCGGATCTCCAATGATTGTATCCACATCTACCATATCTTTGATGTTCTCTAATGCCGTCGTCATCAGTTCTTGAATCGGATGTTCTTCAGTCATTCATTCCTCACCTCGTTATTCATCTTTTTCAACCGATAAAGGCTACCTATAATGTGACCAATTGGAGCGGAGAATATACAGAGGAAATCACTTTGAAACTGAGGCGTTTGATAATCTGGCTGGACCGCGATGTCTGGTTGATTGGCTTTTTTTATATACGTATTCAGTAGTCGAAACAGGGTATGTTTCACCGCGTGTCCAATACCATAGAGGATTGCCGTTTCATCCGCTTGCTTCAATCCAATGATTGACTTCCACTGAAATTGATCCAACCGTAATGAGGCAGCCATTTTTTTAAACTCTGACAAATATTCTCGCATCGGGCCATTCTCTTGAGTTCGTTTGTTTAATAAATAATCAACCAGGCTGAATGGATCTTCTTCCTCAGTGAAATCAATCTTCTTTTCGACTTGGATAAAAAACCACCGAAGTCGGATGGACACGAATTTCTTTGTTGGCTGATATATGAATTGAACTGAAATGATCACGCGTTTATGTAGCAGCCAAAAGGTGATGAATAGTAGAACGAAGAGGATCAATCCTAATAACATGGCAGTTTTCATCTGAATAGCCCCCTTATTTTTATTAGGGTGAGCAATAATAGGAAAACTATGCCACTTCACATATAAAGCTGTTCCCGAGTACAACACCTTGTACCGGGAACAGGTATGACTACTTTTCTACAGGTTATTGGTGCATTTGTTGTTGAGCCTGTTGAACTAGACGTTTCGTGATTTCGCCTCCAACAGAACCATTTGAACGAGATGTTGAATCTGGACCTAGCTGAACACCAAACTCTTGAGCAATTTCAAATTTCATTTGATCTAGAGCTGCTTCAACACCAGGAACTAGTAACTGGTTAGAATTCGAGTTTTGGTTTGCCATCCCTATCACCTCCTCGTTAACTATTGTGGTTTTTAAGCAGAAATCAATACAGTGTAAAACATGGAAATAGCGGAAATAGAATATGGCATTAAATCAACATTTTTGTAGCACAAATACGTATATTTTTGCTGATTGATTGACCATATTTGTCATTTGGGGAGCATATGTCATCATAATGGCTCAAATTTTTTAGCTAAACATTTTGTGAAGGTAACATATTCGGTTAGCTTGGGCATATATTTTCATGCACTGGACCATATCTCTTCATCGAGGGCACATATTTCACCGCACTGGTAACATATTTCCTCGCCAAGGGCATATATTTTCCCACGAAGGGAACATATTTTTTCATTTTGGTCACATATATGTCTAAGGTGGGACCATATATCTCGTCAATCGGCGCATATGCACCCACCAAGGGCACATAACTTTACCTAAGATCGGCCCAAACTGGTGTCGCTCAGCTCCACAAAAAGAAAAAAGCCCCAATCCATCTAGAATGAGGGCTTTCACCTGATCAAAACAGGTCCTTATAAATTTCTTCTTTTGAGGAACGGGATGCTTCAAATACGACTGTCTCCATATTGTCGACTGCTTTCTGTAATTCTTCCGTAAAATCAACCTTTGATTCAAAGGCATTCACTTTGTCGCGGCGTGGCTTGGTTTTTGGTTGTTTTGGAACAAAAATCGTACAGCAATCTTCATACGGACGGATCGAAATATCATACGTATCGATTTCTTTGGAAAGGTCGATAATGTCCAATTTATCCATCGAAATGAGCGGTCTCAAAATCGGATAATTCGTCACTTCGTTGATTGTGTGCATGCTTTCCATCGTTTGGCTGGCGACTTGGCCAAGACTTTCACCGGTAATCATCGATAAGATTCCCCGTTTTTCAGCGACCATTTCGCTCACCCGGAACATCATCCGTCTCATAATTGTCATGCCATAGTTTTCGGGCATCTCTTTATGAATTTTTTGCTGGATTTCCGTAAAAGGAATAATATGAAGATTAATTTTCCCACCAAACCGAGTCAACGTTTCCGCTAAATCCTCTACCTTTTGGCGGGCTCGGTCGCTTGTGAATGGTGGCGAATGAAAATGAATGGCTTCTAGCTCTACCCCACGTTTCATCGATAGGTATCCTGCGACAGGACTGTCAATGCCGCCCGACATCAACAATAAACTTTTCCCAGCCGTACCTACCGGCATTCCACCTTTTCCGGCCATTCTTGAAGATGTGATATAGGTTGCATCTTTTCTGATTTCAACACGAATCTCGACATCTGGATGATGCACGTCGACTGTCCAATCATCCGTATTACTTAATAAATGACCACCTAAAATTTGATTCATATCCTGTGATGAGATCGGAAAGCCTTTATTTGGGCGTTTCGTCGTAATTTTAAATGTTTCACCAGATTCTTTTTGGAGTGCCGATAATGCCGCTTCCTTAATTTTTTCCTCATCATGTTCTACCTTTAACGCAAGGCTGAATGAATGAATACCAAAAATATTTTTACAAACATCACTCACCGCTTCGGCAGATTCTCCATTCAAAATGATATACATGTGATCATATTTTGCCTGAATTTTTATGTTTGGAAAATCAATGAGCGCCTTTCGGACATTATCTTCTAACTTTTGAATAAAGAACTTTTTGTTTTTTCCTTTTAAATTTAATTCGCCATAGCGAACCAACAGATGATTAAACTCCATATCATTTACCCCATTATTTCACGTAGTTTGTTCGTTTTTTCTCTAAAAACTTGCAAAAACGTATCGATTTCTTCTTCTGATTGATTCATATGCATGCTTAACCGGATTGCGGCTGCAGTCTCACTCCAATCGAAACCACAAGCAACGAGCACATGACTCGGTTCATCTTGCTTAGATGAACAGGCTGACTTTGTTGAAACCATGATCTCCTCTTCACCTAACGCATGGATGAGTACCTCTGGCTTAAAGCCCATCACGGAAAAATTCAAGATATGGGCTGCCCCATCTTCTGGTGAATTGATGTGGACACCTTCCATTTCGTTTACGTTTTCTCTAATTTTCTGATTCAGCTTTTTGATTTCTCCGTATTTCTTCTGATCTTCCATTGCCAATCGAATGGCTTTCGCCAACGACACCGCACCCGCTGGATTTTCCGTTCCCGGTCGGATGCCTTCTTGCTGGCCGCCACCTGTAAAAATTGGATCCAACTTGACGTCTCGACGTTTGATCAACAATCCAGTTCCTTTTAACCCGTGAATTTTATGACCAGAAATCGTCACTAAATCGATCCCTCGATGTGCGTAAGGCAAGGAAATCTTCCCGAACCCTTGCACATGATCGACATGAAAATGAATCTGTGGATAGTGACTCAACCGATCTGCGATTTCCTCGATGGGCTGTACCGATCCAATTTCATTATTGACATGCATCAAGGTGACCAAAATCGTCTGGTCGCTGATTGCTTCATTTAAATCGTTTATTGAAATTTTACCCGAAGAATCAACCGGCAAATAAGTCACTTCAAAACCGGCTTTCTCCAACTGTCTGCACGTTTCCAAAACAGAAGGATGCTCAATCATCGATGTAATGATATGATTCCCACGTTTCCGATGCCCGTATGCAATTCCTTGGATTGCCAAGTTATTGCTTTCCGTCCCTCCAGATGTGAAAATGACCTCTTTTTCATGGACACCCAAATGAGTGGCAATCTGTTTTCGTGCTTCGTGAACCAACTTTTCCACGTCACTTCCCGCTCGGTGAATCGATGACGGATTCGCAAAAAAATCTGTCGCAACGGTTGTATACGCTTGTACGACAGACTCATTCGGTTTCGTCGTCGCACTATTATCTAAATAAATCATCATGAGGTGACCCCTTTTTGTCCGTATCAAATGTCTCTCAACAGTATAATGACAAAACGCCTCGCTCGCAAGTTGTTGAAAGTGTGGATGATTATTTGGGTGAATATAAGTTGGATGGTTTATTGG
>CALGNY010000075.1 GCA_937958375.1 uncultured Bacillaceae bacterium | reverse complement strand
TGGAAATTAATCGTTCCTATTGGACAAAATGAAATCCTATCGGAAAATTAAATCACCAATTGGACAATCAATTCACGTCACCATTGGAGAAATTAATGCTCTACTGAAATATACACCGACTTAAAACACTCCCCCTGGTTACTCTCATATCATCCCGCAAACATCCGTCCGTGAATCCACTTTTTTGTTCTACCATTTCAATCTCTTGAATAGAGTTTTAATAGAACTTTAATAGAGAGGTTGAATGTCGATGAAATCCAGTCCATTCAAATCGAACAAAATCAAAAAGAATATGAACAATCCAGTCGTCCTATTTATTGCGCTTTTTCTTATTTTGTGGTTACTAATTCCGTTATTTTCGGTGAAACCCATATCGAATGGACCGACTGCATTTATGGATGATTGGTTGTCGGAAGTGGATGCGAGCTCGCTAAGTTATTTGTTGACCATTGACCAACCGATGATGGAAGGGATGGTTTCAACGGATGAGCGGGTTCCGATTTCATCTGCCATCTTGCCATTTTTGACGAGCTTACCGTACCAAGATATACGTTTGTTGTTCGGTCATGAGTTGCCTAACTTTTCATTGAATAATAGCACGATCGCTGTTCGAGGCAGTGGGACAAATCAATTTACCACGTCCATTGAATCCGCACCGCCGGACGAACTTTTTGAGGGTGAAGAGATTATTGAAGATTCTGAGCCGGATTCTCAGTATGCGGATGAATCGGTTTTCATTTATACCTCACATAATCGGGAGTCATTCCTACCGCATGTGCCGGGAGCGACAATTTCTGATGAAGCATTTCATCAAACCGAAAACGTCATGAAGTTATCCAGGAAATTAAAAGAACATCTTGATGAAAAAGGGATAGAGAGCTTCGTAGATGAAACAGATATTTGGAATGAACTGAAGAAGGAAGGAATGGTTTATCACGAGTCGTATGATTATGCGAGAAGAGTCGTGCAAGAAGCACAATCCAATAACGAAGATTTGAACTTTATGATCGATATCCATCGCGATGCACAGCCGAAAGAGATCACGACGACCGAAATCGATGGGCAATCTGTCGCAAAGATCATGTTTGTCGTTGGTGGGGAGCATGAAAACTACGAAGAGAATTTAGCTTTTGCGGCTGATCTGCACGAGCGATTGGAAGAGAAATACCCGACACTCAGCCGCGGGGTTGAAGTGAAAAGTGGCTCTGGTGTCAATGGAGTGTATAACCAGGATCTATCCGATCATTCCGTTGTACTGGAAGTCGGTGGGTATGAAAATACATTTGAAGAATTGTTTTTGACGATGGAATTGTTCAGCGAAATTTTTGCAGACTATTACTTTGATCAGTCGGCGGAAGAGGTGTCATCATGATCCGATTACTCGGTGTGCTGTTGGTATTGTTTCTGATATTCCAAGTCGGCGTCTCCTTCGGTCAACAAACAACGGTTGATGAACAAGTCGTGATTTCAGATGAATCAGATCTAGATGAAACAAACACAGAAGTAGAAGGATTTGAAGTAAAGCATGAACAAAAACTTCAAGAAAACAGTTCAAGGGAGAGCGGGCTTTTTGCGATTGCAAAATTGATTGAAACGAGTTTAAAAGGCTTATTCTCCATTTTGTTTGAGTTTTTGCATCGATTCGCGATGTTGTTTTGGTGACGAAATAAATTGAATGTTGGTGGTTGAATTGCTATAATCGAGCTAGCGAATTTTTCGCGGATTACAGGAGTGATGGAACGTGACAGAGAGAAAGCAAAAGAACGTACGTAATTTTTCGATTATCGCTCATATCGACCACGGGAAATCGACCTTGGCCGATCGGATTTTGGAACAAACGAACGCATTGACGCAAAGAGAAATGAAAGAACAATTTCTCGATGCGATGGATTTAGAACGTGAGCGTGGTATCACGATTAAGTTGAATGCCGTGCAATTAGGTTACACGGCGCAAAATGGTGAAGACTATTTATTTCATCTGATTGATACACCCGGACACGTCGATTTTACATATGAAGTTTCCCGCAGTCTTGCTGCATGCGAGGGAGCCATTCTTGTTGTCGACGCCGCGCAAGGCATTGAGGCACAAACTCTTGCCAACGTTTATTTGGCGTTGGATAATGACTTGGAAATCATTCCGGTCATCAATAAAGTTGATTTGCCGAGTGCTGATCCAGATCGTGTCAAAAAAGAAATTGAAGATGTCATCGGCATTCCGGCAGATGATGCGATTTTGGCTTCTGCAAAAGCCGGAATAGGAATTGACGAAATTCTTGAGCGGATTGTTTCGGATATCCCTGCACCGGTTGGAGATCCAGAAGAACCAACCAAAGCATTGATCTTTGATTCGTTATATGATTCGTATCGAGGTGTCATCGCCTATATTTGTGTCAAAGAAGGTAGCTTGAAAAAAGGCGATAAAATCCAAATGATGCAAACCGGAAAAGAATTTGAAATTAACGAGTTGGGTGTCTTTACACCGAAACCGGTTGAAAAAGATGAATTGACGGTTGGAGATGTCGGTTTTCTGACAGCATCCATCAAAAATGTCGGTGATTCACGGGTTGGGGATACGATCACATTGGCGAACAATCCGGCTGCAGAACCATTACCGGGTTATCGTAAAATGAACCCGATGGTGTTTTGTGGGCTATATCCAGTTGATGCCGATAATTACAATGACCTTAGAGAAGCATTGGAACGGCTAGAATTAAACGACTCGTCGTTACAATATGAAGCAGAGACATCACAAGCCCTTGGATTCGGGTTCCGTTGTGGATTTTTGGGATTGTTGCATATGGAAATTATCCAAGAGCGGATTGAAAGAGAATTTAAGATTGATTTGATCACAACGGCACCAAGTGTGATTTATGAAGTGGAGCTTTCGAGTGGCGAAGAGATCCATGTGGATAACCCATCCTTGTTGCCTGACCCACAAGAAGTCGCTGAAATCAAAGAGCCGTATGTAGAAGCGACCATTATGGTTCCGAACGATTTCGTCGGAGCAGTTATGGAAATCTGCCAAAAGAAACGTGGCCAATACATGGATATGCAATACTTGGATGAGAATCGGGTCAATATCGTATACGATATCCCGCTCTCTGAAATTGTCTATGACTTTTTCGATCAATTGAAATCCCAGACGAAAGGCTATGCTTCTTTTGATTATGAATTTAAAGGATATCAGACATCAGATCTCGTCAAGATGGATATCTTGATCAACGGTGAAACGGTCGATGCGTTATCCTTTATCGTCCACAGAGATTTTGCATTTCATCGCGGGAAACATATTGCTGAAAAACTTAAAAAAATCATACCGAGACAGCAATTCGAAGTTCCCATCCAAGCAGCAATCGGAAATAAAATCGTTGCTCGTACGAACATAAAAGCGATGCGGAAAAACGTTCTCTCCAAATGTTATGGTGGGGATATCTCCAGAAAGAGAAAATTATTGGAGAAACAAAAAGAAGGTAAAAAGCGGATGAAGATGGTTGGAAAGGTTGAAATCCCTCAAGAGGCATTTATGTCTGTACTTGAAATGGATGACGATCAATAGGGCAGGCCACTACGGTCGCCCTTTTCTTTGTTTTTATTACCTATGGAAGGAGGGATTCTGATGGCAAACGCTGTTTATATCCATATTCCCTTTTGTCATGAAATCTGTCATTATTGTGATTTTGCAAAAATGTATTATGACGAAGACCTGGCAGATCACTACTTAACTGCATTAGATCAAGAAATGAACTTATATATCGGCAAGCCCGCAAAAACGGTCCGTACCATCTATATCGGTGGTGGCACACCGACGAGCTTGAACCCAAAACAGTTGAAGCAACTGATGAAAACCATCTCCACGTACTTTGATGTGAATCAAGCGGAGGAATTCACAATCGAAGCGAACCCGGGTGAGTTTACAGAAGAACATGTCAAGGTGATGAAAGCATACGGGGTCAATCGGGTATCCCTTGGTGTACAGGTATTGGATAATGATTATTTAATTCAGTTGAACCGACTTCACACGGTGGAGGATGTCAATGAAGCGGTGCGTTTACTTGAAAAGCATGGGTTGACGAACATCAGTATGGATTTCATTTATGCGTTACCTGATCAAACGTTAGCGCATTTTCAAAACACCTTGAAACATGCACTGGCGTACGATTTGCCGCATTATTCTTCGTACGCGTTACAAATTGAGCCGAGAACGGTTTTTCACATGCGCCATCAACAAGGCAAACTGAATAAACCGCCTGAGGAAACAGAAGCAGAGATGTTCATTTCGCTTATGGAAACGATGGAACACAATGGATTGACGCATTATGAGGTCAGTAATTTTTCAAAAGAAGGCTTTGAAAGCAAACATAATTTGACCTACTGGAGTAATGTCCCTTATTATGCGTTCGGTGCCGGGGCCCATGGCTATTTACAGAATGAACGCTATGTCAACTTCCGCCCCGTCAATCATTATATTCAAGCGATTGATTCGAATGAAAAACCAATTCGTCATATCGATCCGATTACGAAAAAAGAACAAATTGAAGAAGAGATGTTTTTAGGGTTGCGCCGGAGAATCGGTGTATCTGACAATCAATTTCAACAAAAATATGGCCTTTCTTTCTTTGATTTATATGGAAAGGACATTTCTCACCTAAAGGAAAAAGGGTGGCTTGAACAGGATGAAGACATCATCCGTTTGACACGTGATGGTTTATTGTTTGGTAACGATGTGTTTGCTTCGTTTTTATTGGATGAAAATCAGTACAAGTTCGTTGACAGGTAAAGCGTGTTTTGATAATTTATTAGTAGTATTAGCACTCAAAACTAACGAGTGCTAACAGGGGTGAAGATGATGCTAACAGAACGTCAATTGTTAATTCTGAAGGTTATCGTTGATGAATTCGTTGAAACAGCCCAGCCTGTCGGCTCAAGAAATATCGCCAAAATGGATCAGATTAATTTTAGTCCGGCGACGATACGGAATGAGATGGCTGACCTTGAAGACTTAGGTTTTTTGGAAAAAGTCCATACGTCTTCCGGCAGATCTCCATCTGAAAAAGGATACCGTTATTACGTCGATCACTTAATGGATCCGATGAAATTATCCAAAAGTGAAGTGGAGCAGGTCACTCGATATTTCAATGACAAAATGAATGAATTGGAACGGGTGATGGAAAACTCAGCCCATATCTTGTCTGAAATCACCCAATATACGACACTTGTGTTGGGGCCTGAAATTTTTGAAGCCAAATTGAAGCAAGTGCAGATTGTTCCGTTGAACCAGCGTTCGGCAATCGCGATTCTGGTTACGGATACAGGTCATGTGGAGCATCGCTCATTTGTCATTCCGAAAGCACTTGACCATTCGGATATCGAAAAAAGCGTCAACATTTTGAATGAAAAGCTTTCTGGCGTCCCGCTTGTGTACTTGGACAAGATGATTCAGCATGAAGTCAAAGAATTGATTGAAAAGTATACGACGGATTTTACGAGAGCCTATCAATTGTTGCAGGAGGCTTTATTGACCGATTTGCCGACCAACCTATATGTGAGCGGCAAGGCGAATATGCTGAAGCAACCGGAGTTCAATAACATCGATAAAGCCAGAATTTTAGTGAATATGATGGAAAGTGAAGAACAAATCGCCCCACTGCTGAAGTCGACCGAAAAAGGAACCCAAATATATATTGGGCGTGAAAATAAACTGGAAAGCATGAATGACCTTTCTTTGATTACGTCGACGTATTCAATCGGAAGCGATCAGATTGGAACGATTGCGCTTCTTGGACCGACGCGGATGGACTATGCAAAAGCTGTTGCGTTACTTCAATTGTGGAGTAAGCAGATGAGTCAATCATTGGACATCTGGTTTGATGAGAGCTAAACCACATCCGTCTTATTTGCTTTTTGTGAGTCAGATGATATATTTAACAATTGGAAATGTAGATGGGAATCTAGGAGGTGACTGGACTGATGAATGATGAAAAAAATGAAAATGAAAAAATCGTAACGGACCCTGAAGATCATTTTGATGAAGTGATCGAAAAAGAGGCAGAGAAAGATTCGGATGAAGTGACAGAACCAAATGAACAAACGGAATCAGAAAAAGAAATTGAAGATGAGACAGAAGATGAATCTGGCGATGAACTTGAAAATGAATTGAAACAAGTCCAAGCCGAAAAGGATGAGTTAAATAACCGTCTGGTACGCTTGCAGGCTGATTTTGATAATTTCAAAAAGCGGGCGAAAAAAGAAAAAGAGACGGATTTAAAATATAAATCACAAGACCTTGCTTCAGAGATCATCCCAGTGTTGGATAACTTTGAGCGTGCTCTTCAGACAGGTGCAGACCTTGAGAACGCGGCTTCCTTTGTTGAAGGGGTTGAGATGGTTTATAATCAACTACAGCAAGCTCTTGAAAAAGCGGGTGTGACAGAGATCGAAGCAGAAGGTCAACCATTTGACCCGACTGTTCACCAGGCTGTCATGCAAGTTCAAGAAGATGGATATGATTCCAACCAGATCATTGAAGTTCTTCAAAAAGGATATCAGCTGAAAGATCGAGTGATTCGACCATCTATGGTTATAGTGAATCAGTAATTTTCGTAGAAATACTATACGCATGCAAGGAGGATTTTTTTATGAGCAAAATTATTGGTATTGACTTAGGAACAACAAACTCTGCGGTTGCCGTGATGGAAGGTGGCGACGCAACGATCATTCCAAACCCGGAAGGAAACCGAACGACTCCTTCTGTTGTGGCATTCAAAGATGGTGAACGTCAAGTAGGGGAAGTGGCAAAGCGACAAGCCATCACAAACCCAAACACGATCCAGTCCATCAAACGTTACATCGGTACAGATCATAAGGAAAAGGTAGGAGATAAGGACTATACCCCACAAGAGGTATCTGCCATTATCCTTCAGCACCTAAAATCATATGCAGAAGATTATTTGGGTGAATCAGTCGAAAAGGCGGTCATTACCGTACCGGCTTATTTCAACGATGCTGAACGTCAAGCAACAAAAGATGCCGGTAAAATTGCAGGCCTTGAAGTTGAGCGAATCATTAACGAGCCGACTGCTGCGGCATTGGCATACGGAATTAACCAAGACGATGACCAGACCGTGTTGGTTTATGACCTTGGTGGAGGTACATTTGATGTTTCCATTTTGGATATTGGCGATGGAACATTCGAAGTAATTTCCACAGCGGGTGACAATCGTCTAGGTGGAGATGACTTTGACCAAGTCGTCATTGATTACATGGTTCAGGAATTCAAGAAAGAAAACGGCATTGACCTTTCACAAGACAAAATGGCGCTACAACGGTTGAAAGATGCTGCCGAAAAAGCGAAAAAAGATCTTTCAGGTGTAGCCCAAACACAGATTTCTTTACCATTTATCACAGCTGGAGATGCAGGTCCATTGCACTTGGAAATGTCATTGACCCGTGCGAAATTTGAGGAGCTTTCTGCTGGATTGGTTGAGCGTACCATGAAACCGACTCGCCAAGCGTTAAGCGATGCAGATTTGAATGCTTCTGAAATCGATAAAGTTCTTTTGGTTGGTGGTTCCACACGGATCCCAGCTGTCCAAGAAGCCATCAAAAAAGAGATCGGAAAAGAACCATCTAAAGGGGTTAACCCGGATGAAGTGGTTGCTTTAGGCGCTGCCATTCAAGGGGGCGTTCTTCAAGGTGACGTGAATGACGTCGTATTGCTGGACGTTACACCATTATCACTCGGTATTGAAACGATGGGTGGCGTGTTCACGAAACTGATTGAACGCAACACAACCATTCCGACTAGTGAAAAACAAGTATTCTCAACGGCTGCTGATAACCAAACGGCTGTTGATATCCACGTGCTGCAAGGTGAACGTGAAATGGCGCAATACAATAAAACATTGGGTCGTTTCCAATTGACGGACATTCCGCCAGCGCCTCGTGGCATTCCACAAATCGAAGTGTCTTTTGACATTGATGCGAACGGGATCGTAAACGTTAGCGCTAAAGATTTGGGTACCAATAAAGAACAATCAATCACCATCAAATCTTCTTCTGGCCTATCTGATGAGGAAGTCGACCGCATGGTGAAAGAAGCTGAAGAAAACGCGGAAGAAGATAAGAAACGTAGAGAAGAAGTTGAACTACGAAATGAAGCGGATCAACTGGTTTTCACAACGGATAAGACCATCAAAGATCTTGGCGAACAAGTGACGGAAGATGAGAAGAAAAAAGCAGAAGATCTGAAAGAAGAGTTGAAACAAGCGCTTGAGGGCGATGATCTCGATGCGATTAAAGAGAAAAAAGAAGCCTTGGAGCAAGAAGTCCAAAACCTCAGCGTGAAGCTCTATGAACAAGCTGCACAACAAGCACAGCAAGCAGATCAAGATGCTGGTCAATCCGAAGATGACAATGTTGTGGATGCAGACTATGAAGAAGTCAAAGATGACGAGGATAAAAAGTAAAGTCAACTCGTAAAATCGTTTTAAAAGTCAAAGTCAAAATTCAATTGACTTTGACTTTTTTTACGGAGTCTGTTTGGGAACGGTCGATTGACGGTTCCCATTGCAGATGGAATTCATCTAATGTTATGATAAATTTTATGTTAGTTAATGCAGGAGAGTGGTCTCATGAGTAAAAGAGATTATTATGAGGTCCTCGGTGTCTCAAAAGATGCCTCGAAGGACGAAATCAAAAAAGCCTATCGGAAAATGGCTCGAAAATATCACCCGGATGTCAATAAGGAAGCGGATGCTGCCGATAAGTTCAAGGAAGCAAAAGAAGCTTATGAAGTATTGAGTAATGAACAAAAACGTTCTCAATATGACCGATTCGGACATGCAGGAACACAGAGCGGCCAAGGCGGCTTTGGCGGTGCCGGTGGGTTCGGTGCTGAAGGTTTTGGTGGCTTTGAAGATATATTTGATATGTTTTTCGGCGGAGGCGGTCGAACGCGCGATCCTAATGCCCCACAAAAAGGGCAAGACCTTCAATATCCAATTGATTTGGAATTTGAAGAAGCCGTTTTCGGTAAAGAAACGACCATCCATATTCCAAAAGAAGAAACGTGTGATACATGTGATGGTTCAGGTGCCAAGCCGGGAACAAACGTAAATACATGCTCGCATTGTCAAGGAACAGGCCAATTGAATGAAACACAAAATACGCCTTTTGGCAGAGTCGTGAACCGCCGCGTGTGTCACCATTGTAGCGGTACAGGAAAACAAGTAGAACAAAAATGTTCGACTTGCGGAGGAAAAGGAACGGTCCGCAAGAGAAAAAGTATCGACGTAAAAATCCCTGCAGGAATTGATGACGGACAGCAGATCCGGATCAGTGGAGAAGGGAATCCAGGTGAAAATGGTGGTCCTCCAGGAGATCTGTACGTTGTTATCCGTGTGAAAGAACACGAATTTTTTGAGCGGGACGGCGATGATATTTTATGTGAAATGCCTTTGACCTATGCCCAAGCAGCTCTTGGTGATGAAGTTGAAGTACCGACCGTTCATGGTAAAGTCAAATTCAAGATACCATCTGGCACACAAACAGGCACCCATTTTCGACTGAAAGGAAAAGGTGTACCGAATGTACATGGCTACGGGCAAGGAGACCAACATATTTTGGTCAAAATTATGGTTCCGAAACAATTGAACGATCGTCAGAAAGAGATTTTGCGGGAACTTCATGATATTGAAAGTAATGAGTCGCTTGAAGAGCAACAAGATAATTTGTTTACACGTATGAAACGAGCTTTTAAAGGCGATTAAATTTTAATGGAAAGTAGGTCGGTTGGCGGTGGAATGGTCTGAAATAAAAATTCACACAACAAATGAAGCAATCGAACCCGTCTCAAACATCTTGCACGAATCAGGTGCCAGTGGTGTCGTGATTGTTGATCCATTTGACTTGGAGAAAGATCATGTAACGCTCTATGGGACGATTTATGAGCTGGACACAAACAATTATCCGGCTGAAGGCGTTTTTGTAAAGTCCTACCTTCCGACAGATGAAAAACTGGATGAAACGGTTGAATCGATCAAGTCATCGATTAATGAGTTGCCAAAATACGGGGTTCCGATCGGCAAAAATCAACTAACCGTTTCACAAGTGCATGAAGAAGATTGGGCAAATGCTTGGAAAAAGTATTATAAGCCGGTAAACATTTCGGACCGGATTACCATAACACCGACGTGGGAAGAATACATGAGCACTTCAGATGATGAAGTGATAATTGAGTTGGACCCTGGAATGGCATTTGGCACAGGTACTCACCCGACAACGGTCTTAAGTCTGCGGGCGATCGAAAAATATCTCCAAAAGGATGATGTCGTCATCGATGTCGGCTCAGGCTCTGGTGTGTTGAGCATTGCCTCAGCACTTTTGGGAGCTTCAAGCGTTTACGCATTTGATTTGGATGAAGTTGCTGTCAGCAGTACAAAAAATAATGCCGCTTTGAACAAAGCAGATGCAGTCATTCAAGCACAGAAAAATGATCTATTAAATGGCGTATCGATCCAAGCAGATCTGATCGTTTCCAACATATTGGCTGAGATTATCGTTAAATTTACCGATGATGCATATCACGCAATAAAGCCTGGTGGTTATTTCATTACCTCAGGTATTATCCAGCGGAAACGTGAAGAAGTGATTAGTGATTTAGAAGATCAAGGGTTTTCCATCATCGAAACGAATGAAATGGAAGAATGGGTTTCAATCGTCGCCCAAAAACCGAAGTCTGATTAAAAGGAACATGACCAATGCAACGTTATTTTATTGATGAAGCTGATTTTTTAAATTCCAGTGTCCTCATCAAAAAGGATGACCGACACCATATCGCCAATGTAATGAGAATGAAACCAGGTGATGAGTTGATCGTTTGTCACCCGAACGGAAACTCATATCTTGCTGAAATTTCGGATATCGATCAAGAGGCTGTCCGTGCAAATTTGCTTGAGGAAATGGGTGAGGATCCCGAGTTGCCTGTAAATGTGACTATTGCCCAAGGTTTACCGAAAGGTGATAAATTGGAATGGATTGCCCAAAAAGGAACAGAAATTGGGATGCATGCATTGATCCCTGTTCAAATGGAGCGTTCCATCGTTCAATGGGATCATAAGAAGGCGACAAAGAAAATCGCCCGACTACAAAAAATCACCAAAGAAGCGAGTGAGCAATCTCATCGAACGGTGATTCCTGAAGTTTTATCTGTGACAACACTGGAACAACTGCTTCAAAACGCCGTGTTCGATCATTATTTGATAGCTAGCGAATTGGAAGCGAAAAAAGATGAGCATTCTTCGACTTTTAAACAAGTTCTTGCTAAGATAAAGAAAAATGATAAAGTACTTGTTTTGATCGGTCCAGAAGGTGGTTTTTCAGATAAGGAATTGGCATTGGTTGAAACACACGCGTTCACCCCAATCCGGTTGGGGAAACGTATTTTGAGAACCGAAACAGCACCAGTGTATGTGCTGTCCGCGATGTCTTTTTATTTTGAGGAATGGAGTTGATCATGTGACTACCGTCGCTTTCCACACCCTTGGTTGTAAGGTCAATCATTATGAAACCGAGGCGATTTGGCAATTTTTCAAGGAACAGGATTATGAGCGTGTCGACTTTAATCAACACTCGGATGTATATGTCATTAATACGTGCACGGTAACGAATACCGGCGACAAAAAAAGTCGTCAGGTAATTCGTAGAGCGGTCAGGAAAAATCCTGAAGCGGTCATTTGTGTAACGGGTTGTTATGCCCAGACCTCACCAGATGAAATCATGGAAATCCCTGGTGTCGATATCGTCGTCGGCACCCAGGAACGTAAGAAAATGCTAGAGTATATCGAGGTTTATAAAGAAGAACGAAAGCCAATTAATGCGGTCAAAAACATTATGAAGAATCGTGTGTTTGAAGAAATGGATGTACCGGAGTTCACGGACCGTACGCGTGCTTCGTTGAAGATTCAAGAAGGTTGTAATAATTTCTGTACATTCTGCATCATCCCATGGGCTCGTGGTTTGATGCGTTCTCGTCCACCAGAAGATGTAATCAAACAGGCACAGCAATTAGTGGATGCAGGCTACCAAGAAATCGTATTGACGGGCATTCATACCGGAGGATACGGCGAAGATTTGGAGGATTACAATCTAGCTGCACTCCTACGTGACTTGGAGGAGAAAGTCGATGGATTGAAACGAATCCGGATCTCTTCGATCGAAGCCAGTCAGATTTCAGACGAAGTGATTGAAGTACTTGATCAATCGAAGAAAATCGTTCGACATTTGCACATCCCATTGCAGTCCGGTTCAGATACGGTCTTGAAACGGATGAGAAGAAAATACAAAATGGATTTCTATTTATCCAGAGTGAAAAAAGTCAAACAAGCGTTGCCTGGTCTAGCAATCACTTCCGATGTCATTGTCGGATTCCCTGGTGAGACAGAGGAAGAGTTTATGGAAACATACCGCTCCATCCAAGAAATTGGTTTTTCAGAGTTACACGTTTTTCCTTACTCGCAACGGACCGGAACACCAGCGGCTCGCATGAAAGATCAAATTGATGATGAAACGAAAAATGACCGAGTACATCGTTTGATCGAATTGTCCGACCAGCAAGCGAAGGAATATGCCTCCCAATACGAAGGTGAGGTTTTGGAAGTCATTCCAGAAGAGAAGTATAAATTAGATCCTGAGAGTGGATTATATGAAGGTTATTCGGATAACTACCTGAAAGTGGCGTTCGAGTGTTCACCAGATATGGTTGGTAAGGTAGTTAAAGTAAAAATTACCGAAGCGGGTTATCCTTATAATAAAGGACAATTTGTTCGCGTGATGGAATCAGATGAAGTCTATAATCAAGTTGTCACTTCGTAAAAGGAGCGAATAGAAATGGACCGCAATATTGCAGGGATGATCGATCACACATTGTTGAAACCTGAAACAAAAGTAGAGCAAATTAACCAATTATGTGAGGAAGCACGGAAGTATCAATTTGCCTCCGTTTGCGTCAATCCAACGTGGGTGGCTCATTGCCGTGAATTACTGAAGGATACGGATGTAGCCGTTTGCACCGTCATCGGATTTCCGTTAGGTGCAACCACACAGGAAACGAAGGTATTTGAGGCAAAACAAGCTGTTGAAAATGGTGCGACTGAGATCGATATGGTCATCAACATCGGATCGTTGAAGGATCAACGTTTCGAAGAAGTCGAATCCGAAATTGAGGCAGTCGTCGAAGCCGTAAAAGGAAAAGCCCTGGTAAAAGTCATCATTGAGACAGTGTTACTGACGCAGGATGAGAAAGTGAAAGCCTGTGAATTATCGAAACGTGCAGGCGCTGATTTTGTGAAAACATCAACAGGATTCGTCGGTGGAGGCGCAACGGTCGATGATGTCCGCTTGATGCGGCTGACGGTAGGTCCAGAAATGGGTGTCAAAGCATCGGGTGGTGTGCGCACGTTAGCAGATGCCAACGCGATGCTCGATGCCGGTGCAACCCGTATTGGTGCCTCCTCAGGCGTCAAAATCGTCCAAGGCGAAGAAGGAAGCTCAGACTATTAATGACTAAGGCGGTTACAGTGCATGCTTTTTGATAGCGCACTGATAGACCGCCTTTTTATTTTTATTGGCTCATATAATTTGCTGAAGGTCACATATTTTCCAAATGAGGTCCCATAAATCCAGCGCAAGGTCACATATTTTCCAAATCAGGTCACATAAATCCAGCCCCAAGTCACATATCCGCCGAACAAATGGACCGGTTACACTTAGTTGGACAGATTCCTTTGGACCGGTTACACTTAGTTGGACAGATTCCTTAAGGTCATTTAGACTTAATTCATTAAAAGTTAGGAGAATTCTTTATGACCAGACGTTCAAGACGAACCTTTACAGACGAGTTCAAAAAACAGATTGTTCAACTTCATAGTTCAGGTAAAACAAGATCTGAAATTATTAGAGAGTATGATCTAAGTTCAACTGCCTTTGATAATTGGGTTAAACAATATCACAATAGTGGTTCTTTTAAGGATAAAGACAATCGTACTCCGGAACAAGAAGAGTTGATTCGATTAAGAAAAGAGAATCAAAAGCTTGCGATGGAGAATGATATTTTAAAGCAAGCCGCGCTGATAATGGGACGAAAGTAGATGTGATTCGAAATAACCGTCACAAATACTCGATATCAGCAATGTGTGACGTCCTACAAATTCCAAGAAGTACGTATTATTATGAAGCCAAAAACCGTGACAAACAGCAAGAGAACAAACTAACAAAAACAATTATTGACATCTTCAATAGTAGTAAAAGAATATATGGACAAAGAAAAATTAAGATAGAGCTTGAGAAACAAGGTTGGACAGTTTCAAGACGTCGTATAGGCAGAATTATGAAAAGCCAAGGTTTGGTTTCAAAGTATACGGTGGCCCAATATAAACCCTCTAAAACACAACCTAATGATTCGCTGGTTGGAAATGTATTAAATCGTGAATTTGATCAGGAACAAGAGTTGAAAGTTATTGTAAGTGATTTAACATACGTACGAGTTCAACAAAACTGGCACTATATTTGTGTTCTTGTCGATCTGTTTAACAGAGAGATTATTGGTTATAGTTCCGGTCCATATAGAGATGCAGCATTAGTTCATCAAGCTTTTGCCTCCATTCAGACCAATCTTAGTCAACTTAAATTATTCCACACGGATCGAGGTAGCGAGTTCAAAAATAAACTCATCGATGATGCTTTACGCACCTTTGATATTAAACGATCATTGAGTGAAAAAGGCACTCCCTATGATAACGCAGTTGCCGAAGCGACATTTAAAACGATTAAAACCGAGTTTATCAATGGGAAAGTGTTTGAAAGCCAGAAAGAACTAGATATTGAGCTGTTTGATTACGTTCATTGGTTCAATAATATCCGAATTCATGAATCACTAGGCTATCTAACCCCGATAGAATATAAAAGAGTTAGACAGGCTGCTCAGTAAAAGTACACGATAATGTAGATGATCCGAGCCGCCCGAGGGGCTTGCCTTTGATATCTGTGCCCGCTTTTTCGATGCGATGGAAGGGGACGGGGCCC
>CALGNY010000074.1 GCA_937958375.1 uncultured Bacillaceae bacterium | reverse complement strand
TGCTCAATTTTGGGCATTAGTCTTTGGTGTTGTGGTTGCTTATGTGATGGATCGTGGTGATTTGACGAAAGAGAAAGAAGCGTTTAAAAAGGCAGCTTAAATAGACTACTACCCACCAACAAAGGTGAGTAGTAGTTTTTCATTTTATTCACTAGTTTGCAATTGTCTCGTATAAAGCGAAATGAACAGCACAATCAGCATCAACACAGCAAAATACACCCATCCCCACAAAAAGGCACCGGTTTGGTCAACCAAGTAGCCATAGACAGGTGGGCCGATCACGACGCCGAGTGTTCCAATCGTTAAGCTGACCCCACTGGATACGCCAGAAAATTGGCGTGGTACGGATTCGGCTGCGGCAATCATCCATATGCCATTGAATCCTGAAATGTTGAATCCTAAGAATGCAATGATGACGATCGATATCCAAAAAGGTGTTCCTGTCGGTATGAATGCTAGTAATAGTGCAGCAAGTCCGCTAACGATTGCTACGATAATGAAAATGATTAACCGATTCCCTTTAAATAAGTTATCGCTAATCATTCCCCATAAAATTCTTCCGAATGAACCAAATACCTCTGAGATGACGAGTGTAATACCTGCAATGACAAGTCCATACTCTAAATATTCAAACGCATAGAAAACGATATATGTATTGACGATCATTTGTCCAGCGCTTAAACAGGCAGCTGCTACGCTGACCAGCATCAAAGATTTTTTCTTGATGACGGTCTTTAAGTTTTCGAGTACTTTTGGTTGATTGGTTTTTGAATCTAAATCGTCTGGCTTTGGAAACACATTGATCGAACTGACTCCATAAACGATAAGGACAATACAGGCAGAGAACAAGACAACTCGCCATCCGTAAATATTTGCTAGTGGTAATAAAATGAGTGCACCTAACGCAGAACCAGCAGTTACGCCGGTTTGCTTGATTCCCATTGCGGTGCCTAATTTTTCTTTCGGAAACCAATACATAATCCCCTTGTTTGAAGCTGGATGCATTGATCCGTAGGCGGCACCACCTATAAAAATACAAATGATCAGCAAAGCGAAAGATTGTGAGAACGTTGAAATCAAAAAGGCTGAACTGATCGTGATCGAAACGATGAAAAACATAATCCTGAAGCCGAGCCGATCGGTCAAGATACCGGCCAAAATCGATACACTCGATTGTCCGATGAAAAATGCGGTGGGCAGTAACCCGATTTGTGTTTTTGTGAGATTCAAATCCTCCTCAATCAGCACGCCTAATGGTGCGATGCTTCGGCCAATCAATGAGACGAGCACTTGAAGAATGAATAATAGAATCAATAATCGCCATGGATTGAGACGCATAGAAAACCCTCATTTCAATCTAATTCTAATCCAGCTAAATGAATTTGCAAAATAAAAACATTATTTTTTATTTGAAATGTTGACAATTAACAGATAACAGTATACCATACTTTCTAAGAAAACGGTTACAATTTTCTGATAATTTAATGGGAAGGGGGAAACAGATGATTATCAAAGCGGAACCATACCATATCCAAGCCTATAAGTATATTCAACGAGCGCTTTGGGAGAAGAAATATCACCCGGGCGAGCAGTTGACGGAGGTTGGCTTGGCGAATGAATTAGGGATTTCCAGAGGTCCGATTCGTGAGGCGATGCGTATGCTCAATCAAGATGGTTTGCTTGTACAAAAGGGAACGAGGACGTTTGTTTACAATCCGACTTATCAGGATGCGTTAGACCTTTATTTATGTAAAGAGCGGCTTGAACCCCTTGCAGCCAAACTTGCCGCCAGACATATCGATGAAGAAGGAAAAAATGAGTTATCGTCGATTCTTCAAAAAATCTCGGAAGCTGTCGACAACGAATCCTCAATCGATGAAATTACGGAATACAACACGGCATTCAATGACTTGATCTTGCGTTACTCAAAAAATGATCAGTTAATCCAAATGATGAATTTGCTTCGTGCAAAGGTCATTTATATGCGAAGTACATTACTTGGCGAGATCAAGAGAAGGGAAGTTTTCCTCAATGAATACGAAGAGATCGTGCATGCGATCTTGGAAAACGATGAGGATCGGGCCGAGCAGGCGATGCAGAAACACGTTGAAGTAGACTTGGAAATCTTGAATCAATACTTCGAGAAAGTAACAGAGGAGGAAAAGTAGATGTCAGAGACGTTGGAAGGGTTAAAGGTAATTGAGCTAGGAAATTTCATTGCAGGTCCATTTGCTTCAAAGATTTTTAGTGAATTTGGTGCAGATGTCATCAAAATCGAATCACCAGAGAAGGGAGACCCTTTGCGTGAATGGCGTCACATTTATGAAGGACGCTCACTTTGGTGGAGACTTCAGTCACGGAACAAGAAATCGTTGACCGTGAACATGAAGAAGGAAGAAGGGCAAGAGATTGTCCGACAGCTTGTCAAAGAAGCGGACATTTTAATTGAAAACTTTAAGCCAGGTACATTGGAGAAATGGAATTTGAGCTATGAGGATTTAAAAGAAATCAATCCTAGATTAATTATGGTCCGGATTTCGGGCTATGGCCAGACGGGTCCTTACAAGGATAAAGCAGGTTTTGGTAGTGTTGGTGAATCAATGGGTGGTATCCGCTATGTGACCGGTCATCCAGAGCTTCCACCTCCACGTGTCGGCATTAGTCTGGGAGATCAGATTACAGCAATGTATGCAGTTGTCGGTGCGATGTTTGCGGTCTATAACCGGGATGTCGTCGGTACGGGTGAAGGACAAATGATTGATGTCGCACTCTATGAATCTGTCTTTAGTCTGATGGAAGGTATGCTTCCTGAATACGACAAGTTCGGTGCGATTCGTGAAAGACAAGGAACCTCATTACCAGGTGTTGCGCCATCCAATACATACAAATGTAAAGATGGTAAGTACATTGTAATCGGCGGTAATGGTGACAAAATCTTTAAGCGATTGATGAATGCAATCGGACGAGCGGATTTAGCTGACGATGAGCGATTTGCTACGAATAATGGCCGGGCTGCTGAAGCTGACTTTTTGGATGACGTGATTCAGGAGTGGACGGGAACGGTTGACTTGACGGAAGCGATGAAGGTTTTGGATGAAGCAAGTGTTCCGGCAGGGCCGATCTATAGCATCGAGGATATCGTAAAGGATCCGCAGTATCAGGCGCGTGAGATGTTTGAAGAGCATGACTTGAACGAAAAAGAGAAGATTCGCTTACCGGGAATCATTCCAAAGATGAGCCGGACACCAGGGAAAACGAAGTGGCTTGGACCAGACCTCGGTGAACACAACGATGAGGTATTAGGAAAAATGCTTGGTCTGACACCAGATCAAATCAAGGAATACAAAGAGAAAGGGATTATCTAACGAAGGAGGGGTTACATGATTCACATTCAAGAGGTTGTATCAAGAGACGGGTTACAGAATGAACCGGATTTCGTGCCTACGGATCAAAAAGTTGAATTAATCAACCGGTTAAGCCAAACCGGTGTCAACAAAATTGAAGTGACATCGTTTGTATCGCCAAAAGCGGTTCCGAATTTAAAGGATGCTGCGGAAGTGATGAAACGGATTGACCGAAACCCAGATGTGACGTACGCCGCGTTAATACCGAACTTAAAAGGTGCTGAGCGAGCAGTCGAAAGCGGTGTCGATGAAGTGAATCTATTGGTTTCTGCCAGTGACACGCACAACTTGAAGAATGTCCGGAGAAAAACGAAAGAAACGTTTGATAGTTTTCAAGAGATCATCGACTATCTTTCTGATTACGATGTGGCGTTAAGTGGTGCGATCGGGACATCATTCGGCTGTCCTTTCGAAGGGGATATTCCAGAAGAGCGCGTGTTAGAGAGTGTCAGAAATTATGTGAATTTAGGCGTGAAGCGGATTACGTTGG
>CALGNY010000073.1 GCA_937958375.1 uncultured Bacillaceae bacterium | reverse complement strand
TTTTGAAATAAAAAAAGCCCCTACATCACGTGTAGGGACGGTTGATCCGCGGTGCCACCCTGTTTATGGGTTTCTGAGAAAAATGTCCGGTTGATTCGACAAACTCATTTTTCTCAAAAATCCATCAGCTCATTCACGGTAACGGAGTGGGCCGGCGGGGATTAGCCGCTCTCAGGAATAGCTTCAATGACGCTGCACTTAGCACCTCTTTCAGCCATGGAGGCGCCTCTCTATCAAGTCGTCCGTCATCTACTCGTTTCCATCATAGATTGATCATTCAATTATGAAATCATTATAGATAATCTTCTGACTGCTGTCAATTTACACCTATTCGTCAACGAATAAATCTTCTAAATGAACCTGATCCTCTGGTTCTAGCTCGGAAACAAGTTTAAGATTTCCGTTTGGTGAAATTTCAACATAACAATTCCAGCAATAAAAACGTTCCTCAGCAATCAAACCGATATTGGCCGTATGGCAATTCGGACATCTCATGGAAAAGACTCCTTCGTTGTTTTCCCTTATCTTTTCCTGAGAAGGTAATTCTTATGTGTATGGATTCAATTCTTCTTACATAAAATCATATGGAGACAAACCGTCATCATGTTTTTCGGCATCTTCTAATGGCAAACCATATTCATCGTCAGAATCTTGGCTCACCGTCACCTTCTTTTGAGGATGGTCAGCGGCCCTGTCACCAACAACTTCTTGCTTGGTTGCATCTGCTCGCTCCGTTTCGATCGTTTGAACATCCTTACCCCATACAAATTGAAGTCGCTGAACCAGGGTTGTATTTCTGATGAAAAAGTTTCGTTGCTGGAGGCCATCCATCAGCTGATTGTATTCCCCACAAATGATCAATGAAGATTTGCCGCGCGTGATGGCTGTATAGATTAAGTTTTTTACGAGCATCCGGCGAAACGAACGGACGATCGGAATAATCACAATTGGAAACTCAGAGCCTTGCGATTTATGAATCGATATCGCATAAGCAAGCATGAATTGGTTGAACTCCTGTCGGGTGTAGGTAACTTCCAATCCATCAAAGTCGACAATCATTTCTTCCTTTTTTGATTCGGTTTCGGTCGATTTTTTGATGGCTCGAATTTCACCAATATCCCCGTTGAACACTTTTTTCTCCGGTTGATTAACTAGTTGGATAACTTTATCGCCTGAACGATAAACGGTATCAAAATGTTTGATTTCTCTCTTCTTTTGATCGGCTGGATTAAATAAGTTCTGCAAAGTTTCATTCAATGCATGAATCCCAGCCTTCGATCGATACATAGGCGCAAGTACTTGAATGTCCCTTTGGGAATAACCTTTGGCGAGGGCTCGCTCGACAATCTTTTCAATCATGGCGGCTGTATTTTCCGTCGTGGTCGGAAAGAAATTGAAGTCGCCCGATTTGGAAAGATCCAATTCATCGAGTCGATCGTTTTTGATGGCATGGGCCAATTTAATGATCGACGAATCTTCTTTTTGACGGTAGATTTCGGTTAGTCTTGCCACCGGAACACATTCGGATTTCAATAAATCGGAGAGGACTTCTCCAGGACCGACGGAAGGCAATTGATCCTCATCACCAACCAAGATGACTTTCATGGATGATGGAATCGCTTTGAACAATCGGTTGGCAAGCCAGACGTCCACCATGGAAAACTCATCAATGATGATCAATTTTCCATCCAATTGATTCCCTTCATTGTATTCAAATTCATCCTCCCCGCTCCAGCCAAGAAGGCTATGAATCGTTTTTGCTTTTTTCCCCGTTGACTCACTTAACCGTTTTGCCGCCCGACCGGTTGGCGCACAAAGTAGATAATCTGAATCCTTGATGTTTTTGTCGCTGTCACCCAATCGTTGATAACTTTCCAGGATACCTTTCACCACAGTCGTTTTGCCTGTACCCGGTCCGCCTGTCAAAATCATCACTTTTTCATCCAATGCTTTTTTAATGGCATCATACTGTTCTTCACCGTACGAAATACCTTCTCGTTCTTCCAAGTCACCGATGATTTTCAATAATTCGCTTTCTTCATAGTGTACTTCTTCTTTTACTTCGTGAATTCTTGCGAGTTGGGACGCGATCCCTTCTTCTGCAAAGTAGAGTTGAGGCAAATAAATCCGATCGTTTTCGATGACAATCAGTGTTTCCGCAGCGAGAGATTCCAACGGCTCATCCAACGAAACATCAGTGTTAGGCTCATTGGGAAATAATAAATCTGATGCTTGGCGAATCAGGTGGTCTTTCATGACAAATACATGCCCGCTCGATGATTCCTTCTCTAAAATATGTAAGATACCAGCCTGAATTCTTGTCGGATGGTCATTCCGGATTCCGATTTGCCCGGCAATTTCATCCGCACGTTGGAACCCGAACCCTTCGATCTGAAAGACAAAATCATATGGATTTTCTTTTAGAACAGTCAGTGTTTTTTCCTGATGTAAGGCATATAATTTCTGGGCCAGTTGCAGACCAATCCCATATTTCGATAGTTCGACGGTCACACGGTCGAACCCTTGATGAAGCTTCAAATCCCGAATGAACTGTTGCTTCGTTTCTTTTTTCATTGACACAATTCCATCTAAAACGGTCTCATCATCGAGGATTTTCTCAACGGTCTGCATTCCCAGCTTCCGGACGATTTTCGCTGCTGTTTTCAGTCCAACTCCATAAAATAAATCACTTGATAAATATTTAATCAAGCTCTCTTCTGTTTTTGGCAATTCTTTTTCATACGTAAACACATGGAATTGTTCCCCGAAGCGAGCGTGAGTTTCAGTTTTCCCATAAAAAATATAGTCATTGCCATACGTCAATTGTGGGAAATGACCTTTCACGACGAACTCATTCTCGTCTAATTCCATGTTGGTGTCTTCCACTTTTATCGATGCGATGGAAAATTGTTTTTCCGCATTGTGGAAAATCATATGATTCAATTGCCCTTTAATATAGAGTTGCTCCGTCATTCCAGTTGTCTCCTTTACATCACGTTGACTCGTCTAAATAGTCTTTAACCTTTTGTTTGCCATCTGCAGCAAGTAAATGATCCGGTTGAGCCGCCAATGTTTTCTCAAAGTAGGTCAACGCTTTTTTCGGCAAATCTTTATGCAAATAACAGACAGCAATATTATAATAGGCGTCTGCATGCTGATCGTCCAACTCCGTTACCTTCAATAACTGCTGTAGGGCTGTGTCGATCTGCTGATTATACGCTAGACTCAGACCGAATTGAAATTGGATTTCTGCGTCCTTTGGATTCAATTCGCTGGCACGCTGGAAAAAGGGTAATGCAAGCTTTTCACTTTGTTGATTCCGTAGTGAAACAGCGAGCATGTAGTACGCGTCTGCATCGTCCAGACCGAGCCCGACCGCTTTTTGAAAATCTTTTGCCGCTTGCTGGAAATCATTTTGTTCAAAGTGCAAAACGCCCAGACCATAATAGGCCGTCGCCGATTTCGAATCCAATTCAATTGCTCGTTGAAAGAAATTTTGTGCTTTATCGTATTCTCGCAAAACGTTCAATAGATTACCGAAATTGACGAAGCCTACAGGGTCTTTAGGATTTTCTTCAATGTAATCATTGAATGATTGTGCCGCTTCTTCTAATTCATTATTTTGCATCTGCTTGATTCCTTGTTCGATTAAATTCATTGAAGACACTCCTTTTCTTTAAGCGTAAACCATTGTGCAACAAATGGACAAGTGTTTTTGGACGGATCGAATGATCGATTAAAATAGATTACTTGGAAAGGATATGTAAAAAGCAAAAAAGCCACCACAATGAAGTGCTGACTTTTATGCGACATAGGTAAGTTGTTTTTCATCTTTAAAGACACGGTCAATCGTTCCGCCACCAAGGCAGCGATCGCCATCGTAAAAAACAACTGCCTGACCTGGTGTAATGGCCCGTTCAGGTTGTTTGAAAATCACTTTTGCTGTATTTGTTTCTTCATCTACTTCTACCCGAACAGGATGATCTTCTTGACGATATCTGAACTTCGCTGTACATTCAATTGGTTGTGAAAGATCCAAATCAACTAGCCAATTGAGATCGACAGCTTCTAAATAATCGGAATACAAAGCCTCATTATCAAAGCTTTGGCCGACATACAAAATATTTTCTTCTAAGTTTTTACCGACGACGAACCATGGATCTCCTGCACCACCGATTCCGAGACCTTGTCTTTGGCCAATCGTATAATACATCAAGCCATCGTGTCGACCCTTCACTTCACCATCAAGCGTTTGCATGTCACCTGGTTTGGCGGGGAGGTATTCGCTTAAGAATTCTTTGAAGTTTCGTTCACCGATAAAACAGATGCCTGTACTATCTTTCTTTGTTGCGGTTGCCAAATTATTATCTTTGGCAATTTCCCGAACCTCTGATTTATCTAGTTCACCAAGCGGGAACATCAATTTCGGTAGAATTTCCTTTGGGATTTGGTTCAAAAAATACGTTTGATCCTTGTTGGAATCAACACCTCGATGCATTTCTACTGTGCCACCCGCTTCATGAATGCGGGCATAATGGCCAGTCGCCAAATAATCAGCACCTAATCCCATCGCGTGATCCAAGAAGGCTTTAAACTTGATTTCTTTATTACACATGACATCAGGGTTTGGTGTACGACCTGCTTTATACTCGTCGAGGAAGTACGTAAATACTTTATCCCAATATTGTTTTTCGAAATTGACCGAGTAATACGGGATGTCCAATTGATGTGCAACGCGTGCGACATCTTCATAATCTTCGGTTGCCGTACAGACACCGAATTCATCGGTATCGTCCCAGTTTTTCATGAAGATCCCCACGACATCGTAGCCTTGTTGTTTCAATAATAGTGCCGTGACAGAGGAGTCCACACCACCAGACATACCGACAACCACTCTTGTATCTTCAGGTTTTTTCATTGTTTTTCACCACCTTATTTACGTTAATAATCGATCTAAAATCGTTTTTATTTTTCGGACGGTATACGCAATATCATCCTTGGTCGTATCCATTCCGAAGCTAAAACGTATCGAATTAGTCAATCGATCGTCCGCTTCTCCGCACATCGCTTTCAACACATGTGATGGATCAATGGAGCCTGCGGTACACGCCGAACCAGAAGAAACCGCAATTCCTTCCAAATCCAAATTCGTCAAAAACATTTCCACTTCCACGCCTGGAAAACTGACATTCAAAATATGTGGCATGCGGGCTTGGTCTGAACCGTTCACACGAAAATCAATGGCAGTTGATGTCAATTCTTCTATGAACTGCCTGCTCAATTCTTGATAATGGGAAAATCGTTTATCCCGCTCTTCATCCAACAGCTCGATCGCTTTTGCGAATCCCAGAATCCCAAGCATGTTTTCTGTTCCGGAGCGCCATTTGCGTTCCTGCTCTCCACCAAAAATTTGCTGAGAGAGATTGGCATCGTCATGACGATATAAAAAGCCAACCCCTTTCGGACCGTAAATTTTATGGGAAGAAACAGACAACAGGTCGACCTGCCATTGGTTGACATCGATTTTTTCCAATCCATACGCTTGCACCGCATCCGTATGAAAAATAGCTTGATGATCGTTCAATAGTTCACCGATTTCCTCGATGGGTTGGACCATCCCCGTCTCGTTGTTCACGCGCATCAACGACACAAGAATCGTATCCTCTCTCAGTGCTTCTTTTACCTGATCCACAGAAATCACGCCCGATTCATCAACCGGCAGAAAAGTCACATCATATCCTGCCTTCTCTAGCTCCTCCATCGGGTGAAGAACGGCATGATGCTCAATTTGACTCGTGATCACATGCTTTCCTTTTGATGCATTTGCTTTTGCTGTGCCAAAAATCGCTAAATTATTGGCTTCAGTCGCACCACTTGTGAAAACGATCGATGAAAAATCAGCACCGATGCTTTTCGCAGCGATTTCACGAGCTTCATCAAGTTCTTTTCTGCTTTGCCGACCAAAATGGTGGATGCTTGATGGGTTCCCAAATGAAGCATCCAGCGCATCTGCCATGACCTCTTTGACTTGTGGATGTAGAGGCGTTGTTGCTGCATAGTCCAAATAGACGCGTTTCACAGGTGTCACCTTCTTTTACAGCTTATATATAAAACATATTTTCTTCTTGGAAAATAGAATCATCATAGTCAGCCAAATCTGCTAACGTTGTTGAATCAAGTACGTCTTTTACGGCATCACGAATTCTTCGCCATAATTCTTGCTGGGCTGGTTCTTCACCTTCCATCTCTTCAACCGGACGGATTGGACCTTCCAGCGGCTTAATGATTTCAGTCGCAGTAATATTCTTTGGGTCCTCGGCAAGTAAATAACCACCTTTGGCTCCACGGATACTTTTGACCAGCCCGACATTCCGTAAGGGTGCAATGAGTTGTTCCAGGTAATGTTCGGAAAGATCGTATTCCGTTGCGATTGCTTTTAATGAAATGGGTTGTTTACGATCATAGCCCTTTGCTAAGGCAATCATAATCGTTAACCCATATCTTCCCTTGGTTGAAATTTTCATTTATTTTCCCCCTGATTCACTACAGCTGGCTTAGAATCAATCCAAAAACCAACTGACATTATAGCACGTTTTACACCTATGTGGAACTTTTCAGGTTTACTTCCGTTGACGTGCTTCATTTTTCAAACGTTTTAATTTTTCATACGTCTGTGCGTATCTTTTTTCTTCGCCAAGTGTTTTCGGTTGATAGTACTGCATCGTCTGTAGTGATTCTGGCAAATATTCTTGATACACCCAACCTGTCGAAGAATGATGTGGGTATTGATACTCTTGTCCGTGCCCAAGCTTTGCAGCTCCAGCATAGTGGGTATCCTTCAGGTGAACAGGAATATCCTCGGTCACGCCTTTTTTGACATGTTTGATCGCTTTATCCAGTGCTTTATAAGCCGTATTGGATTTCGGTGATAAACAAAGCTCGATCGTGATGACGCTCAATGGAATCCTGGCTTCAGGCAGTCCTAACCGTTCAACCGATTGGATTGCAGGAGGTACTCGCGCTGCAGCTGCTGGATTCGCCAAACCAATATCTTCATAAGCAATGACGAGTAGCCGGCGCATGATGGCTTCCAAATCGCCGCCTTCAAGCAAGCGTGCCAAATAATATAGTGCGGCGTCTGTATCACTTCCACGGATACTTTTTTGAAATCCTGACAGGAGATCGTAATAAATGTCTCCTTTCTTATCATGGACAAATCCTTTGTTTTGGATGCTCGTTTCCACGATTTGCATATCAACTTGGTATGTGTCGTCTTGATCCAAATCGGATGCAAAGACAACCTCTTCCAGAATCGTTAATGCCGTTCTTCCATCGCCTGTCGTCTCTGCGATCAACTCTAAGGCCTCATCTGGGATATTGATTTTCAACCCAGCTAAACCTTTGGGTTCATTTAATGCACGTTGTAGCAATTCCAAAATGTCTTCTTTGTTCAATGGATGTAGCTGTTTGATTTGTCCACATCGGGACCGAATGGCATTGTTCACGCTGTGATACGGATTTTCAGTAGTCGCGCCAATAAATGAGATGATTCCTTCTTCCATCGCATTCAATAACGTATCCTGTTGACCTTTATGGAATCGATGAATTTCATCAATAAACAAAAGGACATTTCGAGTGAGCTTAGCCTCTTGAATGATTTGCTCAACTTCTTTTTTGCTCGCCGTCGTTGCGTTGATCGCGAAAAACTCCATATCCGAGGAGCCTGCAATCGCATATGCCATCGATGTTTTACCGGTTCCTGGTGGTCCATATAACAACATCGAAGGTACATATCCGTTTTGAATCATTTTATATAATGGGGTATCTTCTCCGATAACATCTTTTTGTCCGACGATTTCTTCAATTTTTTCTGGCCGCATGCGGTAAGCTAATGGTTCATGATTAAACATAGTCTGATCCTTCAACCTTTCTTAATTCTCCATCTATTTTACTATATCGTGAATGATTTTTGTTTGTTTACGATTGATTTCTACGTATATTATCGATTGGACATGCACATGATAGAAATAGGAAACTATCATTTGAGAAAAAAGGAGTTGGGAATATGGTAAAAGTGAGACAAGATGCTTGGTCTCATGAAGACGACCTATTACTGGCAGAAACCGTACTACGTCATATACGTGAAGGCAGTACACAATTAATGGCTTTTGAAGAAGTTGGCGATCAACTGAACCGTACAGCAGCTGCATGTGGTTTTCGTTGGAATGCTGAAGTTCGCAAAAACTATGAAAAAGCAGTAGATTTAGCAAAAAGACAACGGAAACAGCGAAAGAAAGCAATGAAAGAAAACCCTGTGGAAACCAAGGAAACCGTCGAGCATGTCTCAATCGTCAATCAGTCAGAAAACACAGAAAAGCCTACTAGCATTGATGATATCATCCATCAGCTAGAGCAATTACGAGATTCAGCTACCAATCTACAGAATGAAAAAGCAGTCGAAATGCAAGAAAACCTTGACCAATTAATGGAAGAAAACGAGAAACTGAAAGAAAAATATGCACACCTAGAAAAAGAATATGAAACCTTAAAAGAAGACTATCAAACATTTGTCAATATTATGGACCGAGCTAGGAAAATGGTTGTCTTGGATGAAGATTCGTCCCTTTCATCTCCAGCTTTCAAAATGTCCAAAAACGGCAATTTAGAACAAATCGCCAAATGAAAGAACCGAAACCAGAAATCAACGCATTGACCTGAGCATACATGCTTTGTTGCTTGGTTTCACTCGGTTCATTGATGTCAAAACAGTGAGGGTGCTCCGTAGCTTCGAATAACTCACCGTTAATTGGTGTCAAGTCAGTGAGAGCGCCTCGTTGCTTTGAATAACTGCCCGTTAATAACGGTCAATCAAGAAAACGTTTAGCATTTCTAAAGAACGAACAAAGAAAGCTATTTTAAACAATCAAATCGATTGCTTAAAATAGCTTCTTAATCGTGTCCGTGTATGTACACAATCCCAATTGTGCCGTTTCCCCGATAATGTTTTGAACCCGCTCTAGGCAGGTGGGTGTCCTGTCTTGTGTTTTGTATGTCCTATAAAAGGCATATACGCCGCACAAGAACGCCAGACTCCCTTACATTAAAGTGTTCGGTCAAAACGTGAGTGGAGAAAACGAACACATTAGGATTGCTTCTTTCATTTTGTAGTTAAATCATAACACAGGTTTTTTTCAGATTCAAGAAAGAACGCAAAACATTTTATGGAATTATTTATTTGATCACATTAGCCTTCTTTTTTCTTCAATTCTAGATTCAACTCCGTTAGTTGATCCCCGGAAACACTAGACGGTGCTTCTGTCAATGGGTCAGATGCTGAAGCTGTTTTCGGAAAGAGGATTGTGTCCCGTAAGTTTGTTTTCCCTGCCAGCAACATCACTAACCGATCAAATCCTAAAGCGATTCCACCATGAGGAGGTGCTCCATATTCTAATGCATCCAGTAGAAATCCAAATTGTTCGTTAGCATTTTCTTGACTGAACCCGAGTGCTTTAAACATTTTCATTTGCAGGTCTTTTTCATAAATACGTAATGATCCGCCACCGAGCTCAAATCCATTCAACACCACATCATAAGCTTGAGCCTGGACAGTTTTTGGTGAACTTTCAAGTTTCTCGATATCCTCATGTTTTGGCATCGTGAATGGGTGATGAGCCGCGTGGTAACGGCCATCTTCTGGATCGTATTCAAACAACGGCCAGTCTGTTACCCATAAGAAGTTCAATTGATCCTCATCAATTAATCCAAGCTCTTTCCCTAGTTTTAATCGAAGGGCACCTAAGCTATCGTAAACAATTTGGTGTTCATCGGCCACAAACAAAAGTAAGTCATTCGCTTTCCCGTTCATTTGTTTGAGTAATTGCTCGGATTGTTCTTCATCAAAGAACTTAGCGATTGGACCTGTGAGTTGGTTATTTTCATCCACTTTGATCCAGGCAAGGCCTTTCGCACCATATATTTTCACATAATCCGTCAGCTGATCGATATTTTTTCTTGAGAATTGATCTGCTTGATTTTCGACATTAATGGCACTGACCAATCCGCCATTTTCAACCGCTTGCTTAAATACTTTAAAGCTGCTGGTTTTTGCGAAATCGTTCAATGGCTGAAGCTCCATGTCAAAGCGTGTATCTGGTTTGTCGGATCCAAATCGTTCCATCGCTTCTTGGTATGTCATCCGCGGAAAGTTACGATCCACGTCTTTGCCTTTGACTTCCTTGACGACAAATTGAAGCATTTCCTCTGTCATATTCATGATTTCTTCTTGGCTCATGAATGATGTTTCGATATCAATTTGTGTGAATTCCGGTTGACGATCGGCCCGCAAATCTTCGTCACGAAAACATCTTGTGATTTGGTAGTACTTTTCAAATCCGGAAATCATCAACAACTGCTTAAACAGTTGTGGAGACTGCGGCAAAGCATAAAATTCGCCCGGATGAACACGGCTAGGTACGAGATAGTCACGTGCGCCTTCCGGTGTACTTTTTGTCAATACGGGGGTTTCCATTTCCAAAAAGCCTTGTCGATTCAGATAGGAACGGAAAGCTTGTGCTGCTTGATGACGTAACACAAACGTATCTTGCATCGTTTTCCGTCGAAGATCCAAATAACGGTATTTCAATCGAATCTCTTCAGTAGCATCCGACTCATCTTCAATTTGAATCGGAAGTGCTTTTGACGTATTGATAATTTTCAAATCGTCTGCAACGACTTCGATATCGCCCGTTTTCATATTTGGATTCACGGTCTTTTCATCACGTTTTTTTACGACGCCCGTTACCTCAATCACAAATTCACTACGGATTTTTTCCGCTTGTTCAAGTGCTTCTTTGGCTTCTGGACTGAACACCACCTGAACGATACCGGACCGGTCACGTAGGTCAATGAAAATCAATCCACCCAAATCTCTTCGTCGTTGTACCCAACCTTTCAATAAAATCTTTTGGTCTTGCTGATCTACAGAAAGTATTCCGCAATGTGATCGGTCTAGCATGTTAGTTTCCTCCTATATAATCTCCAATTTGATCGATTGGTACAGTCTTCTCTTCACCGGTCGCCAACTCTTTGACGTTGGCTTGATTTTCTTTCAGTTCATTTTCTCCTAAAATGACAACATATTTCGCTCGGGCCCTTTCGGCTGCTTTAAACTGGCCTTTCATTTTCTTACCCAGATAATCTCGGTCGACGCGTATGCCTTCTTGACGTAATTGATGAACGATTTCGGTTACCTTGAATGTAACTTCGTCTCCTAAAGCTATGACGTAGCAATCAATTTCTGAATCTTGATCAATCGTCAGTTTCTCAGCTTCAAGTGCCATTAATAGACGTTCAATACTTAATGCAAAACCGATACCCGAAGTCTCAGGCCCTCCGAGGTCTTGAATGAGTCCATTATAACGACCGCCGCCAGATAGGGTCGTGATCGATCCGAATCCTTCTGCTTCACTCATGATTTCAAAAGCAGTATGTGTGTAATAGTCAAGGCCTCTGACCAAATTTTGGTCGACCGTATATGGAATATTCATCGCATCCAAATGTTTTTTGACTTCCTCAAAATAGTTTCTCGAGTAATCATTCAAATAATCCAAAATGGATGGAGCCGTGTCCATAGCCGGATGGTCTTGGTCGACTTTACAATCCAACAAACGAAGTGGATTTTTTTCCAACCGCGTCTGACAGTCATTACATAACTCCTCTTTGTGAGGCTTAAAGTGATTCACTAACGCCTCACGGTGGTTTTGCCTGCTTTCTTTGTCGCCCAAGCTATTGATGACTAGCTTTAATGACTTTAACCCGAATGCTTGATAACACTCCATAGCGAACGCCAGCACCTCGGCATCGATTGCCGGGTTGTCACTCCCGATCGCCTCGATTCCGAATTGTGTAAATTGACGTGTGCGCCCTTGTTGTGGTCGTTCATACCGAAACATCGGCCCGATATAATACAGCTTCGTCGGCTGTTCGGGCAGCCCATGCATTTTATGTTGCACATACGACCTGGCCACTGGTGCTGTTCCTTCCGGGCGTAGGGTCAAACTTCTTCCGCCCCGGTCTTTAAATGTGTACATTTCTTTTTGAACGATGTCCGTCGTATCACCGACACCTCGCTGAAATAGCTCCGTCCGTTCAAACATCGGCGTCCGAATCTCTTTGTAATGGTACTTCTCAGATAGCTCTTTCAATGTATTTTCAATCACTTGCCACTTTCTGCTATCTTCAGGCAGTAAATCTTCCGTTCCTCGTGGAATATGGATACTCACCATCAATCGCCTCCTGATCATTCAATTTTCAATATAAAAAAGCCCCTATCAATCCTGTTCCAATTGATAGGGACGAGTTTACCCGTGTTGCCACCCTGATTAAAACAATACATCTGTCGTATTGTTTTCACTTCATTTCGTTAACGCGTTCAGCGGCCCATGCCTACTTCATCTTCAGCAGGGCACCTCCGGAATGTCTTTCACAAGAAGTTGCATCTGTTTGCTTCCAGCCATAGGCAAACATTCTCTGTCGATCCAAGCGATCTTGCTACTTTTTCCTTCACAGGTATTCAAATCAAGTATTTAATTTTAACTTATCATAGACATATTGTGCGGAGATGTCAAGATTAATCGTCCGTATCTATGATTAATGTGACAGGACCATCATTGAAGATAGAAACCTGCATATGTTCACCAAATTTTCCTTCTTCCACTTCCACTCCACGGTCTCTTACCCGTTCATTAAAGAGTTCATATAATTTGAGAGCTTCTTGTGGTCTTGCGGCTTTCATGAAATTTGGTCTTCTTCCTTTTTTCGTGTCTCCATAAAGCGTAAACTGGGATATGGACAACATTTTTCCGCCGACATCCTTTAACGATAGATTCATTTTTTGCTGTTCGTCTTCAAAAATCCGTAAATGGACGATTTTTTCAGCTAAATAATCCACATCCTTGTCCGTATCTTCTGTCGATACACCAAGCAAAACGACGAGACCATCTGAAATTTCACCTGTACGCTTGTCATCGACGTCTACTGCTCCGTGTGTGACTCGTTGAACGACTGCACGCATCGATTCGTTCTCTCCTTACTGAACCACTAATGAATCAACCGTTGAACGGCAAATACATCTCGTATTTTTTTGATCCTCTCCACAATTCGTCGCAAATGTTCCAAATTATGAATGAGAATCGTCAAATTAATCGTCGCAATCTTGTTTTTATCCGATTTTCCGTTCACATGGGTAATACTTGTATTCGTTTCATTCACGGCTTGAAGAATCTCATTCAGGAAGCCGCTTCGGTCATAACCAGTGATCTCTAGGTCGACGTGATAACTCTTATGTTGTTGATTGTTCAATTCCCATTCGACGTCAATTAACCGCGTTTCATCTTCATTGGCGACATTCGGACAATCCGCCCGGTGAACCGAAACGCCCCTGCCTTTTGTGATGAACCCGACAATTTCATCACCCGGGACCGGGTTGCAGCATTTTGATAAGCGAATCAATAAGTTGTCCAAACCTCGCACAATGACACCGGATGTGGAAGCCCGTTTCCGACTTGTATTTACTTCGTTTTGAAGATTTTCCAGGGTTTGTTCTAAGTCGACCGCTTTTTCTTCCGCACGGATTTTTTCGGTAATTCGATTGGCTACCTGTTGTGCGGTTACTCCTTGATAGCCAACAGCTGCAAATAGATCTTCTTCATTTTGGAAATGGAATCGGTCTAAGGCAAGTTGAATGTTTTCTTCTGTCATCGTTTCTTTGACGTTGAAATTCATGTTCTTTATTTCTTTTTCGACCATTTCCCGGCCACGTTGGATATTCTCTTCTTTCCGTTGCTTCTTGAAAAATTGCTTGATTTTGTTTTTGGCTTGCGTTGTTTGCGTGATTTTCAACCAATCTTCTGAAGGGCCATAAGAATGTTTGGAAGTCATCACTTCAATAATATCGCCCGTCTGCAATTCATAATCAAGTGGCTCAATTTTTCCATTGATTTTGGCACCGACGGTTTTGTTCCCGACTTCCGTATGGATCCGGTAGGCGAAATCCAGTGGAACAGACCCGCTCGGAAGCTCGATGACGTCCCCTTTTGGCGTGAACACATAAACCATGTCCGAAAAGAAATCGACTTTCAATGACTCCATGAATTCTTCGGCATCGCGTGTTTCATTTTGCCATTCCAAAATATCACGGAACCATGCCAATTGTTTGGACATGTCCTCTTGTGTTTGATTTTCTGATTTCCCTTCTTTATATGCCCAATGAGCTGCAATCCCATATTCTGCAATCTCATGCATCTCAGAAGTACGGATTTGAACTTCGAGTGGATCGCCTTCAGGACCAATCACTGTCGTGTGAAGGGACTGATAAAGGTTTGGTTTCGGCATGGCGATATAATCTTTGAATCGGCCAGGCATCGGTTTCCATAACGTATGGATGATCCCTAAAACGGCATAACATTCTTTAATGTTCTTAACAATAATGCGGACCGCCAACAAATCGTAAATTTCATTGAAATCTTTCTTCTGAATGACCATCTTGCGGTAAATGCTATAGAGATGCTTTGGTCGGCCAGATATCTCCGCTTCTATGTCCACATCATTCAATTGCTGATTAATTTCGTCAATGACCGTTTCGATGTATTCTTCCCGTTCACTACGTTTTTGTCTCATCAACTGGACAATCCGGTAGTATTGTTGTGGATTCATATACCGAAGTGCGGTATCTTCGAGCTCCCATTTAATGGTGGAGATCCCTAACCGATGAGCAAGCGGCGCAAATATCTCCAACGTTTCATTTGCGATTCTCCGCTGCTTCACTTCCGGCAAGAAGGATAGTGTGCGCATATTATGTAGGCGGTCAGCCAATTTAATCAAAATGACACGAATATCCTTCGCCATGGCAATAAACATTTTCCGATGGTTTTCTGCTTGTTGTTCTTGTTTAGATTTATACTTGATCTGTCCTAATTTAGTCACTCCATCAACTAATTGAGCGACTTCCTCACTGAACGCTTCTTTTAAATCGTCATATGTAATATCTGTATCTTCAATGACATCATGAAGGAAGCCCCCAGCAATCGTCGCTGGGTCCATCTCCAAATCAATCAATATATCAGCGACTTGGATCGGATGAAGAATATAAGGTTCACCAGATTTTCTGACCTGGCCTTCATGCGCATGGGCTGCATAGTCATATGCATGACGAAGAAAAGCCATATGATCGTCATTCAAATAACGACTGGCCCGCTCCATCACCTCTTCGATTGTTCGTACTGTATGTTTAGCCATATACAACCACCTAGTCAGTCTAATAACCTTTTATCCATTATCTTGAATGGGTCATTATTTGTAAAGCAAAAATTGTTGAAAATTAAAAGACGTGGCTGACTCTACAAAGTACGAGCCAGCCCTCTCATCTTATTTGTATGTCATTAACGAACGTAAGTCATATCCTTTCAGTTTATCCCGGCCGTTTAAGTACGCTAGTTCAATCAAAAATGCACATCCGACGACTTCTCCGCCTAGCTCTTCGACTAATTGAATCGTCGCTTCAACCGTACCTCCCGTTGCCAGCAAATCATCAATGACCAGAACTTTTTGTCCAGGTTTGATGGCATCTTTATGGATCGTCAATACATCTTTGCCATATTCCAATCCGTAATCGACTTTAATCGTTTCTCGCGGCAGCTTTCCTTCTTTACGAACCGGTGCAAATCCTATTCCTAATGCATAGGAAACTGGGCAACCAACGATAAATCCTCTGGCTTCAGGTCCGACTACTAGTTCCGCTTCGACTTCTTTTGCGTATTCCACGATTTCATCGACGGCAGCCTTAAATGCTTCACCGTTATCCATCAATGTCGTAATATCTTTAAATTGAATGCCCTCTTTTGGCCAATCTTCAACAATCGTTACATATTTCTTATAATCCATGAACGACTTCTCCTTCCACTCGCTTGCGACCTCGTCTTAATGAGATCCAATCTTTCAATTCGTTGTAGCTTGAATAATAGAGTGTTTTTTCAAGTTCCATCCGTTTGATTCGTTGTTGATAAGTAACCGAATCGGTGAGATTTTTAGGTGTCGTTTGTTCCACATAATAAACATCACCATCCACTAGTTTAACAAAATCCAAGTCAAAAAACACTTCAAGCATAAAATCCAATTCTTCAACCGTCACTTTTTTCGCCTCGGCCAGTAAGCCTCGTTGATCTTTTTGAATGACTTGATGCTTTCGAATCGTCACATATAAATCTTTGAAGTCGTTCCTTGAAGGGAATTTATTAAAATAAGTCGATTGATTTGTCGGAAAACATAAATAAAGTGACTCAAATTCCAGCCGTTCCAATACTTCTTCCAACTCATCCAAGCTGTTCGGCAAATCTGTGATGATTAAATGTTTACACACCGGTTCCTGAATTTCCGCCGCTTCAACTAATCTGACAGCCGGGCCCAATCGATTGCGTTGTTCATTGAAGTAAACCGCCGTTACATCCTCTGAAGAAATCGTGGACGGTAGTTGGAATGGCTTCCCGCGATAATCGAATAACTGCCACTCCTCACACCGGACATCTTTGATGAGGACTTGAAGTTTTCGGTTCCCATTCCATTCATTGATTTGAATTTCACCAGCCAGGTCGATTGTGCTGCCAGGTGACAAACGATCGGCGACATCGCCAATTTGGAAACCAACCGCTTCAACCATTTTGCTTCCACAGGTTCCGGTTAATTTCAGATGATTTTTCTTTGCGCCGATTTTACGTAAGTTTTTGACTTCGACGTCACTGATTTGGAAAATAGGGCGGTTGTTGTTCATGCCAAATGGCGCTAGTTGATCAATCAACTCTGGAAAGCTCATGTCGATGGCTTCCCAGTCAATGATTTCTTCGATCTCAAGTGTCGGATGAAAGTCCTCCGGTAAGAGCTGCTCTGAAGCCATCTGATTCAATTGACTTCGGAGTTCATCAATATCCTCTGTACGAACCGTCATTCCTGCAGCTTGTGGATGACCACCGAAATGGACAAACAGATGTCTAAGCGCCATTCCACTGCGGAAAATATCAAAGCCTGGTATGCTCCTTGCACTCCCTTTGGCAAGTTGTTGTTCAGAATCGATGTTCAGCATGATGGTTGGCCGGTGGTACTTGTTCAATAAGCGCGAGGCAACGATCCCTAATACTCCTGGATTCCAATCAACACCTGCAATCACCAACACGTAGTCATCTTGGTGTTTTTCTTCAACGACTTCAATGGCTTCTTCTGTTATTTTTTGTACGAGTTTTTGTCTTTCTTGGTTAAGCTTTTCGACTTCGGCAGCCATTTCAGAAGCGATGACGGGATCTTGTTCCAACAATAGGTCCACAGCCAAGTCAGCATCCTGAAGGCGGCCAACCGCATTGAGACGTGGTCCGATGACAAAGCCAATATCTTCACTCGTCATCTCCCCTGCTAATTTACCCGCATTTTTTAACGCCATCAAACCTGGCAATCGGGTCTGTTTTAATGCGGCTAATCCCTCTTTGACCAAGATTCGATTTTCCCCAATCACAGGAACCAAATCAGCGACCGTACCAATGGCTGCTAGCGATAACATTTCATCTGTCAATTTCCCCATCAATGCTTGGGCTACTTTTAGCGCTACACCTGCTCCGGCTAAATGATCGAAAGGGTAACCAGTAGACAAATTGGGATGAATCGTCGCAATCGCTTCTGGCAACTCATCTTGTCCTTCGTGGTGGTCGGTAATGATCAAATCCATCCCAAGTTCTCTGGCCAGTTGTGCTTCCTTTGGTGCAGCGATCCCATTGTCCACCGTGATAATCAAATCGACATCGTGTGCTTGAATCGCCTCAAAAGCTTGCGCGTTCGGTCCATAGCCTTCTGTAAACCGGTTCGGTATATAATAATCAACGGCTGCACCCATTTGTTTTAACGTCATAACCAGAATGGCCGTCGATGTGACACCATCTGCATCGTAATCGCCATAAATCATAATTTTTTCATGTTGTTCAATTGCTTGTTTGATCCGCTTCACCGCAATCTCCATTTCTTCAAACAAGAATGGATCATGCAAATTATCTTTATGTGGATTCAAAAACGCTTCCGCTTCTTCTTTTGTATGTATATTCCGTTTTGCCAACATCCGACTGATCACCGGTGATGGATGAATTGGTTCACTTTGAAGTTCAACAGCTTCTTCGATTTTCCAATTCATTTTGCTTTTAAGCATATGGATAACACCCCTAACGAACTTATTATACTAGAGCTCGTTAGGGGTAGCAATAACGATTAATTCCTATCTTTTGGTGTTTCATCAACAGATTCTTTCTTGACTAATGGATCTTCACTGCCAAGTTGATTATTGGCCAAGTCGCTGGACATGCCATCTTTTTCCTTCCCTTTTTCCGAGTGTCCTTTTGAAAGTGTTGACGTGTCCTCTTGTTGCTTTTGCTTCAATGCTTCGTTTTCTTTTCTCAACTGTTTTAGTTCCCGACTCGTTTGATAAGATTTAGAAAGGCCGACACTGGCAACAGCTAGGCAACCGAGTAATGCTGAAAATAAGATGACGAGGATCAACGGTGCCTCCGTCTGTACGAATAAGAAATCCACTTCCACAGCATCCACATTGATCACGGCGAAAATAGCGATAATCAGTGCAAAAATCAACGTCAAAACAATCCATGTCTGTTGTTTCATTCGCATCCACTCCTTTTGTTTTCCTATACCCTGGACGGTCTGTACTTATTCGACTACAACTGTATCACGAGGGACTATTCAAAAAACCGGAAATATACGTGGCTTCTGTATATTCCCGGTATCAGTTGATTGGTATTCAATTGTTATACTTGTGGTCCGCCACTCGGTTTTTTCTTCTTGATGGCGATTGGATTGCTTTCAATATTCTTACCTCTCCAAACGAGCCATAACTGGGCTGCAAGAAAGAGAGAAGAATAGGTTCCTGCAATCAATCCGACAATCAATGCAAAAGAGAAATACGTAATCGCTTGAGCCCCGAAAATAAAGAGCATAACCGCCGCAAAAATCACAGTGATAACGGTATTGAAACTTCTCGTCAACGTTTGCATCAAACTGTCATTGACGACCCGGGCTAAATGCTTAAACGATTTCACGCGTTTTTCAAGCTTAAGATTTTCACGGATTCGATCAAACGTGACAATGGTGTCATTGATCGAATAACCGACAATCGCCAGTATCGCTGCGATGATCGTAATATCAAACTCGAACTGGAAGATACTGAACAATACCAAAATGAAGAATGCATCATGCAACAAGGCGATAATGGCTGTGACGGCAAAGATAAATTCAAATCGAATCGCGACATAGATGACAATTCCAAGTGATGCAATCAAGACAGCATACACCGCATTTTTAGCAAGTTCCTGTCCGACTTTTGGTGAAACTGTACTGACGCTCGGTTGATTTCCATACAGTTCGCTGAAATGATTGTTCACCTCGGCGATTTCATCCTGTGAAAATACGCGGTCGAATCGGACCATCGCCATCTCTTCACTATCTCCTGCCAGCACGACTTGTTCAGGTTCATAGCCTAAGGATTCAAATTCTCCACGGACTTCATCCTGTGTCAGTGAATTTTCTGCCAAGATTTGTACCCGTGAACCACTTTCAAAGTCAACACCAAGGTTCAAGCGCATCGTCGACAGGAAGATTGCTCCAATAATCACTAATAAAATTGACGTCATAAAAAAGATTTTACGGTGTTTGACAAGATCGAATACTTTGCCGAAGAATGTCGGTTCAACGGTTTCTCCTTTGTTGATATCCTTAATGTCTTTCGGGTTGACACCTAACCATCTCGGCTTATTATTCAGCGCTTTACTCTTCACCCATAAGTTCAATAATAGGCGTGAACCGTAAACCGCTGTGATAAAGCTGACCAGGATACTGATGATCAACATCGTCGCAAAACCTTTGACAGAACTTGTTCCAAAGATAAATAGCACAATGGCTGCCAGGATCGTCGTAACGTTCGCGTCGAGAATGGTTGTAAACGATCGCTTGTTCCCGGCTTTGGCTGCTGCCGAGACGGTTTTACCGACCTTCAATTCTTCTTTCAGACGTTCGTACGTAATAATGTTTGCATCAACTGCCATACCAACCCCTAGAATTAAGGCCGCGATCCCCGGCAAGGTGAGTACCCCATTGATCAGGTTAAAGACGAGCAAGATCAAATATATATAAGCGCTAAGCGTAATGACCGCAATGACTCCAAGGAAACGATAAACAGCTAGCATAAAGGCAAAGATCAACAGAACCCCTAGAATGCCTGCAAAAATCGTTTTCTCAAGCGCTTGCTCCCCAAATTGAGCTCCAACGGCTACCGAATAGACTTCCTCCAAGTTCGCAGGTAGTGAACCGGCATTTAGCATATCCGCTAAATTTTTCGCCTCTTCTACGGTAAACGCCCCATCAATCTGGACATTTGTACCTGGAATCGGGTTTTGTACACTCGGAGCCGAAATATATTTTGGATTTTCTTTTCCATATTCTTCAGCAAACGAGTCGCCTTCCTCGTAATCCAACCAAATCACTATCAAGTTTTGTGGATAAGGGACTTCCGCTGTTGGCGTAGCAGGTAATTGGGAAACCTCACGCGTCAATTCTTCAAAATTTTCGTATTCACTGTCCGTGAAATTACGCTTCGTCTCTAATGTGACAATCGGCTGGTTAAATTCGTTGAAATCTTGCTTGGCACTTCCTTCAACGAGTTCAGACCCACCAAAGTAGAATTCATCTTCCACACTTCGGAAAGAGAGATTTGCAGTCGTCGACAAAATCTCTCTGGCTTCATTTTGGTCACTGACACCAGCGAGTTGGACGCGGATTCGATTATCGCCTTCAATTTCAATAATCGGTTCGTTGACACCTAAAATATCAACCCGCTGATAGAGACTCTGAACGACAGCATCCAACATTTGGTCATTTACTTCTTGGTCTTCATTGATTGCTTCGACTTCATACAGTATTTCGAAACCACCTTGCAAGTCCAACCCAAGCGGAATGCCCTTGGTGATTCCATTTGTCGTCGTTCCTATAATTCCTCCTAATATCAAAACGATTAGAAAGAAGGCAAGGATTCTGCCTTTTCTTTTCATATGTAAAATTACCTCCTTGTGCGCACGGTTGAGCGCCTCTTCCCCCAGTTTACCTAATCGAGCTTTTCGTTCGATTGAAGTGCTTCGATCTGAGTAAACAGATCAGATTCTTGTTGTGCTTGCACGGTCAAATAGCTCATATACGTATTCCCGCTCAGATGCAGAATATCTTGAATCACTTGATGCAGCCGTAACTGTTTTTCTTTTTTCCAAACCTTTTGCAACAGGCACTCCCATAATTCCTCGTGCGTCACTCCATCATACTGCAGTAATTTCAATTCATCGACTTTGCTTTGTAACACTTCCTGCACTTCAGGTCTCCAGTCCTCAACATGCCGAATGATCTCATTCAATCGATTGACTCTCCTATTCTATCTTGAATTCATTTTGGTGAGAAGATATAGCGAGCATGAAATGACAAGCGATTTGATTCATAGATAAAAGACTTGTCATGACTTGTCCCTACGTAAGCATATAAATTATTGTACCTAAAATTTTATCATTTGAGAAGGCAGGCCTATGAGATGTCCAAACAAACTTTTATTCGAGGGGCGATCATCCTCATCATTGCAGGAATGATCAGTCGTTTGCTCGGTTTTGTCAACCGAATGGTGATGGCCAGGTTATTGGGAGCAGAAGGTGTTGGGATTTTCATGTTGACCATGCCAGCCTTGTTGCTGCTCATCACATTATCGCAAATTGGCATCCCAGTTGCCGTCTCCAAACTAATTTCTGAAGCCATGGCCGTCAAAGACAATGAACGCATCAAAAAAATATTATATGTATCTTTTTCAATTACAGGATCGTTAAGTGTCATCCTTACGGTTTTATTTGTGTTGGGTGTGCCGTTGATCGCTGAGTACCTATTATTGGATGAACGAACGTTACTACCGATGCTTGTCATGAGTCCGATCATTATCATCATCGCCATCTCATCGGTATTACGGGGCTATTTCCAAGGTCTGCAAAACATGAAACCACAAGCTTTCGCACAAGTCTTGGAACAAGTCATCCGGATTGTGTTCGTCGTGGTGATGATCAATATGATGCTCCCATTTGGATTGGAATACGCAGCAGCAGGCGCAATGGGTTCAGCAGTCATTGGTGAACTCGTTTCACTCGCATATATTTATGTTTGTTTCAAAAAATCAAAAAAACAACGTCAGTTAAAACTCGCTCGGTTCCCGATTCGTTCCTTGAAAGATACGTATCACAAGATATTTGAAATTGCTTTGCCGACAGCGGGAAGCCGGCTGATCGGTTCACTCACCTATTTTTTTGAACCGATCTTAGTCTCACAAAGCTTATTTGTCGCAGGGTACACGATTTCTGAAAGCACATCATTGTATGGACAGTTAACCGGCTTTGTGTTGCCCTTATTATTGTTGCCGACATTTATCACCCATTCGTTATCCGTTGCATTGATTCCATCAATCAGTGAATCCAATGCATTGAAACATTATCAAACGGTCCACTTTCGCATTACACAAGCTCTCCGGTTCTCGTTTGTGTCTGGCGGATTGGCAACCATTCTTTTTATGTTATTATCTGCTAGTCTCTTACAATTACTGTATGGCACCGAACAGGGCTCGGAATTCCTGCTGTTTATGGCACCTTTTTTCATCCTATTGTACTTCCAGGCGCCCCTTCAAGCCGCACTTCAAGCACTTAATTATGCAAAACATGCGATGATCAATAGTCTGGTCGGTGCAGTCGTAAAACTATCCGTACTTTGGATCCTGGCGACCAATCCGGCATTCGGAATCGACGGGGTGATGATTTCCATCGTTACCGGAATCTTAATTGTAACGCTTCTTCATTTTACTGCATTGTATCGTTTGATTCGTTTCAAGCTGCCAATCTCCTTGGTGCTTCGAATGGCAACGTTATTAGGTGGATTGTTTTTCATCGGTTACCGGTTGAAAAACATGCTGGATTTCACTTCTGAACTCCAACTGGTCATTGTGTTGATTTTATCACTAGGCACCATCTATATCCTTTCGTTATTTGTATTGAAGCTGATCACAGTCGATGAATGGAAACAACTGATCCGCAAAAATTAGTTGGTGTCTTTCACATCAATGGAAAGTTTGCCATCCCCTTTGATTTGGGCAAGAGAAATTCGGTGAATATCTGTAATACCCAACGAGTGCAACCGCTTTTTGATTTCTGTTTTCGTCATTTGATGATGTCTTAAAGCTTCTTCTTGAAATTTACCATCAATAATGAGCGGATCAATCACTTCAGGTGGTTGGTCTTCTTTTTTGAAAACGGAGAGCTTGCCGTTTGTTTCTAAAACAGCAAGCTCTACTTCGTTCACATCGATAATACCCGCTTCTCTTACTTGAACCAACAAATCATCGATATTATACCGTTGCTTTCGCATTTCTTTTTCATTGATTTTTCCATTTCGGATAATAATCGTTGGGTTACCATCCAGAAACGTCCTGAGCCTCGTGCTCTTTAATGATAAATAAGCCGTAAAGCGTTGGATGATCAATAGGATAAACATCGGCGTGATAGCTAACCAAAACGGTTGGTCTTTCTCTTCGATCGAAAAGACTGCAATTTCGGCCAACAAGATGAATACAACCAAGTCCATCACACTCAACTCACCGATTTCTCGCTTACCCATCAACCGAAAAATGAGGAAAATGACAAAATACACCCCCAGTGTCCGTATGATGATCACCATTAACTCATCCAAATTGATTCTCCTTTACCACATCGATCATCCTTTAATGTGTATCAAAGCAACGGAAGTATGCTTAAACGCTTAAAAATAACGAATCAAGAGGTAAAGGCTGGATAGTACCATAGAAAGCAGAACGATCAACATACCGTACATCATGAAAACCATGAACCGAATTTTTACTTGGTGTGTACTTGCAATCCCTACCACGACCACATTGGCAGACGCACCGAGCAACGTGCCATTCCCTCCTAAACAAGCACCAAGCGCAAGGGCCCACCACATTGGATCGGTCGCCATGATTCCATACTGCTCAAACTCAAAAATGACAGGGATCATGGAAGCCACATATGGAATATTGTCCAAAAACCCTGACAAGATTCCAGCCGACCACAAAATGACCATCGTTGATTTGAACTCATCGCCGCCTGTTGCGTTTAGGAAACTTTTTGCCATCCAATCAATCAACCCGACTTCTTCCAAGCCGCCTACCAGTACGAATAACCCGATGAAGAAAAACAATGTCATCCATTCCATCTTTTCGAAGACGATTTCCGCCATGTTTTCTTTTTCCGTCAACAGTAACAAAAGCAATGCTGCCGAAAAAGCAATCGTTGTCAGTTCGACATGCAGCAAGCCATGAAGCGAAAACCCAATAATCGTGAGTGTCAAAACGCTTAACGACTGATATAAAAGTGGGGTTTTTTTGATCACTTGTGTTGGATCAATGGCATCGACAGCTCCCAGATCCGATACTTGCTTGAGCTGTTTTCGGAAGATTAGATACAACAAGAACATTGAAATGGCAAAGATAACGACAACTATAGGCCCTAAATGAATGAGGAAAGACATAAAGGTAAAACGTTCGACTGCCTGTCCGATCATAATATTCGGCGGATCCCCGATCATTGTGGCAGTTCCACCAATATTTGAAGTAATAATCACCATGATCAAAAAGGGAACGGCCGGTAAATTTAGCTGTTTGACCATACTCAAAATGATTGGGGCCAGCAGTAAAACCATCGTCACATTATCTAAAAATGCAGAACCGATCGCTGTCAATACTCCAATCCAAATAAAAAGAGATACAGGTCGTCCGTTTAATTTTTTGATCATCCAGAGTGACACAAATTCAAAGACTCCTGTTTTTGATGTAATAGAGATAAGTACCATCATCGAAAACAATAAAACGATTGTGCTCCAGTCCACATAAGTCGATAATGCTTGATCGACACTGAAAATATTAAACAAAATTAAAATCGCTGCGCCGCATAAAGCGACTAATGCTCGATTGATTTGATCCCATAATAAAAACAAATAACACACAATAAAAACTATTAATGTGACCATAAGTTCCATAGACTTGTCTCCCTTTTATCCTCTTACAAATAAATACGTCTTTTTCCATTCGAACATGCATAATTTATAGCAATAGAATTTGTTTAGGAGGGACAAGATGAATCAGCGATTACGCGGAATTTTATATGGGATTGTTACGATTTTAGTACTCATGTTTTTCAGTAGTTTGGTCATTTCATTACTGATTAAGTTTACCGATTTCTCAAGCTCGACGTTAACGTGGACAACCTTCGTCGTCAGTATTATCGTATTGATGATCGGGGGATTTGTTGCAGGGAAGATGTCATTTGACAAAGGCTGGTTAACTGGACTATTGACCGCCTTCATTTATATTGGTGGGGTGATCCTCTTCCAATTCCTCGCCTATGATTACTGGTTGGCGGATCGTCAGTTTACATACTTCCTGATCTTTTGCGTATCATCTGTAACCGGAAGCATGTTCGGCGTCAATTTTTCAAGAAACCAGGGGTACGAATAAGTGTAAGTGGAGTTATTCGAAGCTATGGTGCATGCGTTGATTGACACCAATTAACGGCCTGTTATTCGAAGCTACGGAGCACCACCATTGATTGACACTAATTAACAGCGATTAATTCGAAGCTATAGACTACCTTCGTTAATTTGACAGCAATTAATCTCGGATAATTAAGTTTGACCAACAAAAAACTGACCAAGTACCTTGTCCAGCTGAATTGGTCAGTTTTTTGTTGATTAGTTTTGGTTTTTTACCTCACGAACCGCTGTGCGATCGTATGTAAGTTTGTGTCCATCATTGACTTCAATTACGATCGTGCCTTCATCTAACGCATGAATTCGGCCGTGCATACCGCCGATGGTTACAATTTCATCGCCTTTTTGAAGATTATTCTGCATTTCGACCACTTTTTTCTGTCTCTTTTGTTGTGGGCGAATAAGAATTAGCCAAAATAAAAGAATAAACAACACAAGTGGTAATAACCCTGCTAATGCATCCATTCAAACTCCTCCTTCCTAAAAATTCTTCGCATCTGGCTTATTAAAGCCATATTGTTCAAAAAACTCTTCTCGAAAATCGCCTAAACGATCTTCTGCAATTGCTTTTCGCACCTGCTCCATCAATTTTACCAAAAAGTACAGGTTATGATAAGTAGTTAATCTTATCCCGAACGTTTCATTTGTTTTGATCAAGTGTCTGACATAGGCTTTCGTGTAATTTCTGCATGTATAACAATCACAATTTTCATCGATTGGCGTAAAATCGCGAGCATATTTTGCGTTACGTACAACAAGTCTTCCGTTCGATGTCATACATGTACCATTACGGGCAATTCTCGTCGGCAAGACACAATCAAACATGTCCACTCCCCGGATAGCGCCATCGATCAATGAATCTGGTGATCCGACGCCCATTAAATAACGCGGTTTGTCATCAGGCAATAAAGGCGTTGTGAATTCCAATGCCCGGTTCATGACATCTTTTGGTTCACCAACGGACAGACCGCCGATTGCATAGCCAGGAAAATCCAATGAAACGAGATCACGTGCACTTTGCTTACGAAGTTCTTCATATTCGCCGCCTTGCACAATTCCAAATAAACCTTGATCTTCCGGTCGATTATGGGCTTCCAAACAGCGTTCCGCCCAACGTGATGTCCGCTCTACAGATTGTTTCATGTATTCGAACGTAGCTGGATAGGGAGGGCATTCATCAAAGGCCATCATGATATCAGATCCGAGTGCGTTCTGAATGTGCATCGCTTTTTCAGGCGATAAAAAGAGCTTTTCGCCACTGATGTGGTTTCTGAAATGCACACCTTCTTCTTTGATTTCTCTCATATCCGATAGACTAAACACTTGAAAACCACCTGAATCGGTCAAGATCGAACCATCCCAATTCATGAATTTGTGCAATCCACCGGCTTCTTCGATAATATCTTCCCCTGGACGAAGCCATAAATGGTACGTGTTTGATAATATGATATTCGCCCCAATCTCGGTTAATTCCTCTGGGCTCATGGTTTTCACTGTCGCCAACGTACCGACAGGCATGAATACGGGTGTTTCAAATGAGCCATGTGGCGTGTGAACGGTGCCAAGCCTTGCTCCTGTCTGCTTACAAACCTTTTTTAATTCATATGTGATCGTCATGGACTCTCTCCTTGCTATTCGTTAAAAAATAAACATTGCATCGCCAAAGCTGAAAAAACGATACTGTTTTTCGACGGCTTCCTTGTATGCATCCAGCGTTCTATCTTTCCCAGCAAACGCACTGACGAGCATGATCAGCGTTGACTTCGGTAAGTGGAAATTTGTGATCATCGCATCAATCGCTTTGAATTCGTATGGTGGATAAATGAAAATGTCCGTCCAACCACTTTGCCCTTTCAATCGGCCACTTGAATCCCTTGCGATCGTTTCTAGTGTACGCACAGAGGTGGTACCGACGGCAATCACACGGTGGCCATTTGCTTTGGTGTCATTCAATAGGTCCGCCGTTTTTTCGTCAAGCTGGTAAAATTCCGCATGCATCTCATGAGCTTCCACTTCATCCGTTTGAACCGGCCTGAAGGTACCTAAGCCGACGTGTAACGTCAAATAGGCAATATGCACACCTTTATCCTTAACTTGCTGGAGTAGTTCTTCTGTAAAGTGTAAACCAGCTGTAGGCGCTGCCGCAGATCCTACCTCTTTCGCATAAACCGTTTGATAACGATCTTGATCATCCAATTGTTCTTTAATGTATGGAGGCAGAGGCATTTCACCCAATTGATCTAAGATTTCCAAAAAGATTCCGTCATAATAAAAACGCACAACTCTGCCGCCATGGTCTTTTTCTTCCACACATTCAGCTTTCAGCAACCCATCTCCAAAATGAATCATCGTGCCTTTTTTGACCTTTTTGGCTGGTTTCACAAGGACTTCCCATTCGTCCCCTTCAAGTTGATGCAGGAGGAGCAGCTCTACTTTTCCGAGCGTATCTGCTTTATGTCCCATTAATCTCGCTGGCAAGACCTTCGTATCATTCAACACCAGACAATCACCAGGTTCCAAGTAATCGATCAAGTCAGTGAAAGTCTCGTGGTAAAAGGTGTCTTTTTCCCGATCGATCGTCAACAGTCGGGAAGCCGATCGATCCTTGAGTGGCGTTTGGGCAATTAACTGTTCTGGTAAATCGAAATCAAATTCATTGATGTTCATAAAAAATCCTACTTTCTGTTTACGATCCGGCTATTTGAATCGGCCGATAATGAAAAAGATCAGCGTCAATACAATACTGATCACGATGGATGTCATAATCGGAAAATACACAGTCGTATTTCCTTTTTTGAACATAAAATCACCAGGAAGTCTTCCGATGGTTGTCCAAATGATACCGATGACAATTAAAACGATACCAATCAGAATCAGAATCTTCCCAAGTCCATCCATTTAATCATGAACCTCCCTGTTCAAATGCCGGTAAGCTTCATACGTTGCAATCCGACCACGTGGTGTCCGTTGAATATATCCTTTTTGCAACAAAAATGGTTCGTAGACGTCTTCTAATGTTTGTGATTCTTCACCAATCGTCGCAGCCAGGGTCTCGACACCAACCGGGCCACCTTGAAACTTGTCGATGATCGCTAGTAAATATTTATGGTCAATATGATCTAATCCTGCTTTATCGACTTGGAGCATCGCTAGCGCCTCTTGCGTGATTTTCTTTGTGATCGTATCCATGTCATTCACTTGGGCAATATCCCGGACACGTTTAAGCAAACGATTCGCAATCCGCGGAGTGCCTCGTGAACGGGAAGCAATCTCATTCGCCGCTTCTTTTTCGATCTCGATTTGAAAAATATCGGCTGTTCGCTCAATAATTTGGCTCAAATCCTTGTCCTCATAAAATTCAAGACGGCTGAGAACGCCAAAACGGTCACGTAAAGGAGCAGATAGCAAGCCCGCTCGAGTGGTGGCGCCAACTAACGTAAATGGCGGTAAATCCAAACGAACCGACCGCGCACTATCTCCCTGACCAATCACGATATCAAGGAAAAAGTCTTCCATCGCCGGATAAAGAATTTCTTCAACCGCACGTGGCAAGCGGTGGATTTCATCAATAAACAAAACATCTCCCGTTTCTAAAGATGATAAAATCGCCGCCAAGTCGCCTGCCCGTTCAATCGCAGGGCCTGAGGTCGTTCGAAACTGGACATTCATTTCGTTGGCGATGATCGAAGCAAGCGTTGTTTTCCCAAGCCCAGGAGGACCATACAACAATACATGGTCTAGCGGTTCATCTCTCATCTTCGCCGCTTCAATAAAAATGCTTAAATTACGTTTGGTTTTCCCTTGTCCTATATATTGCCTCAACACTTGAGGTCTTAAACTCTGTTCGATTTGAAGATCTTCGCCTTGAAGTTCCCCAGAGATCATTCGGTCTTCCATCTTTACACCTACTTAACGCATTAATAGTTGTAAACCTTTTCTGACGACATCATCCGTCGATGAGTATTCTTCTGATTTCAATTTCGCTTCAATTGATTTAATTTCTCGATTGGAATAGCCGAGTGCCTTCAATGCTTCTACCGCTTCCTCATAATATTGACTCTCTGTATGAATCATGTGGATGGTTTCAGGTGTCTTCGGATCCTCCGCCTGAAGCGTTAACCATTCAGTTACTTTTCCTTTTAGATCCAAAATGATTTGTCTGGCCGTTTTCTTACCGACACCAGGGAATTTGGTCAAAAACTTTTCATTTTCTTGTTCAATTGCTTGAGCAAACTCACGAACAGGTGATTGGCCGATCATCGCAATGGCACTCTTCGGACCAATACCTGATACTTGGATCAGTTTTTTGAACAATGCCTTCTCTTCTTCCTTTTTAAACCCATAAAGCATTTGCAAGTCTTCTCGGACATGCTGATATGTATAAATTTTAATTTCCTTTTCAAGGCTGTCATAAAATTGATAGGGATTCGCACAGTAAATTTCATAGCCGACCCCTGCTGCCTCGACGACAAGAAAATCTTCTTCGATTTCTTGTAATTCCCCGCGTATATAGGCAAACATGATTTTCTCTCCCTTTTGATGAACAAACGTTCTCTCTCACTAGTTTAACATGAATTACGGTTAACGTAATGCAAAAACAAAACGTTAGGAAAGAGGCTGGGTATTTCGGTTCAGCCAATGAGCGTGTTTACTGGCGTTCATTCGAACCGAACCCTTCCCAACCTCGATCCCTTATCCCATATTATGATGAACGTCTTGTACGTCATCTAGGTCCTCCAACATATCAATCAGCTTAGCCATCTTTTCTTCATGGTCGCCAGATACAGGTGTATTCGTATCCGGAAGCATCGTGATCTCCGCTGCTTCTAGTGGATATTTTTCTTCAAGGGTTTTCTTACATGTCTCAAAGTTTTCGACCGACGTATAGATTTCAAAAACTTCGTCTGTCGATTCAATCTCTTCGCAACCCGCTTCGATTGCTTCCAACATCAACTCATCTTCATCAACGTCGACATTTTCTTTTGCGATGACGATATATCCTTGACGTTGGAACATGAATGCGACACAGCCATTCTCGCCTAAATTACCGTCATTTTTGGAAAATGCATGTCGTACCTCTGCTGCCGTACGGTTTTTATTGTCAGTCAACACATCGACCATTACGGCAACGCCGCCTGGTCCGTAGCCTTCATACGTCAGTTCCTCATAATTTTCTCCATCGACATTCCCCGAAGCTTTCTGGATCGCTCGGTCAATATTATCATTCGGCAAATTGTTCGATTTTGCTTTATCGATTGCCAAACGCAATGCAGCGTTGGTCTCTGGGTCTGGTCCACCTTGCTTTGCGGCCACATAAATTTCTTTGGCCAACTTCATGAAAATTTTTCCCCGTTTTGCATCCTTGGCATTTTTCTTATGTTTAATGTTATGCCATTTTGAATGTCCTGCCATTCGGTTCCCCTTCCCTTCTATTCTTTATCTACCAAATCGTAAACACGATAAATATGACCGCTTCGAATGGATGAACGGTCTTTCAATAATTTGAATAATAGGTCTGCTACTTCTTTGGGACTTCGCAACTGCCCTTCACTTTTGAAGTTTTGGAATTTCTCTACATCTTTAAATGCTTGTTTGGTTGTTTTTCTGATTTCAGATTGCATCTCTGTATCCATAATCCCAGGACTAAAAGCCACATGAACTTCATCGAGATTTAATTCTTTCGCTTCTAATGCAGCTGTTTGTGTATATAAATTTACAGCGGCTTTTGTAGAGCCATAAGCACTCCATCCATAGGTCCCCCGCTCAGCTGCTCCCGAACTGATATTGACTACCGTTAATGGAATGTCTGTCACTGTTTTTTTGATTTCATTCAGTAAAATCATGGGTGCGGTGATGTTCAGTGAAACATGCGCCGAAATTTGTTGGCTATCCATATGACCAATTGGACTGATCGGCGTAACCATCCCTGCATTGTTGACGAGTAGTAGTTCATCGATGTCTTTCCCTGTCAATTCAGCAGCCATTTTTTCACCAATAGAGGCCGTCTTGTCCGGATCACTGAGATCGGTGGCAAAATGAAAATGTTCTATTTGATTCCGTTTGGCTTCTTCTTCAACCGTATTGAGCTCAGGCTTTCGAGCGACTGTTAATAGGTTATATCCAGTCGATAAAGCCAATTTGGCTACTTCTTCCCCAAGTCCCCTGGATGCACCGGTAATGATGGCATATTTCATAAAAATAACCTCCCCTTTTTGTAACAGCTTTACCGATTACTCGATTCGCGTATCAAAGTCTGGATCTACATCCACAATTATATCAGATCGCCCGGTCATTTCTTCTGTTACCTCTTTGACGAGCTGAACCGTTTCTTTCGGATCGGAGCGATTTTCTAAATTGATGGCAATAAATATTTTATCATCCGTTATCGAGATTCCCGCTTGTCGCACCTCTTCCAGTTGCATCAACTCATAGTATAAATCACGCTTGAGTTGTTGGTCACCACCCTGGTTATTCGCGTGATTATTCGCATTTCCATCCGTATTATCCATGGATCTGTCTAAATTTTCTTGTTCATAATACTCAGAGGGGTTCGGATATAAATTATAACGGATTAACTCTTCGTCTGTCACCTGTTCATCTTTTTGAAACTCAGCAGTTTGGCCACTGTTTGTGGTTTGATCGGACGCATCACCGTCTTTTTCTGGGTTGGCCCATGTACAGCCGGCCAGCAAAAGAGCTGTTCCAGTGAGTAATATTTTCTTCAACATAAAAATACACCTCCTTTTGTTAGTTTGAAAAAAGAGGTGTATTCCATACATCAAGCGCTATGAGAATTGATGGAAATCTGGCGGAGTCGGCGGCATTTGGCGTTTATGCTCGGTACGTTCATGCATTTCTTCAATGATTGCACGTTCTTTTTCACCAACATTTTTTCCTCGTAGATAGGCATCAATTGTCTCATACGAAACGCCCATCTCCTGTTCATCCGTTTGTCCTTCCCATAAACCGGCGCTGGGCGATTTTGTGATAATTGAATCAGGTACGCCTAATTCGCGTGCCATTTCAAATATTTCCGTTTTCGTATAATGCACAAGCGGCGCCAAATCTACGCCTCCATCACCATATTTGGTGAAATAACCAGTGTACCATTCAGACTGGTTATCTGTCCCCACGACCAGGTAGTTGTAGTTGATGGCAAGCGTATATAAGGTGCTCATCCGTAAGCGAGCACGCAAATTGGCATCTGCCATCCGTTCCTTTTCTTCATTCCACTCCTGCTTCTCATGGGTTTGCTGTTTGATTTGCTCAAATAATTGGCGATGCCGAGCTGATAAGTCAATCGTCATATGATTGATCTTTGCCCCCTCGACCACTGCCTGTGCATCTTTGAGGTCTTCTTCACTGCTATGACAAGGTAAAATGACGCCGAGCGCATGGCCCGGTGTTGCTTTTTCAATCAAATAACTGACGACAGCGGAATCCACGCCGCCGCTCACACCGACGATCAATCCATTTGTTTTTGTTTGCTCGACTTGATTCTTTAGCCATTGCGTCAATTGGTCAATATGTTTTTTCACGTATGCGTTCTCCTTACTGCTTTTTCTTTAAGTGTAGCATACCCGAAAACGTTTTTGGGTTTGCGAATCTTCCCGGGCGGCTCGGCACCCACTTATCGGGGAATGACGCTCATACTTGCTTGATCGACACCCATTTATTGAGAAATGGCGCTCATACTTGCTTGATCGACACCCATTAATTGAGAAATGACGCTCAAAATTCGGCGTTTGACACCCATTTATTGAGAAGTTACGCTCATACTGGATAAATTGACGCAATTGTTTTTTTATCTTAGTCCCTAAACATCAATAATAAACGTACCCACCGCACCCGCATGGATTATAAGGTCGATAGAACATTCCATAATTCATCGGCTGCTGTTGAGAATAGGGATGTTGCTGATAAGTCAATTCTGTATGCAATGGTTGCATCGGATTTGTGTATAGTCCGTTCCGTTGATTCCACGCTTCGGAAAACTGCCATTCAAGCGCTGGCTTATACATCCAAACTTGTTCATCTTCATAAATTTCCGGCAAATATTTTGTTTGTCTAGCCGGAGGATCGTGTCGACTCAACGAATCCTTCGAAAGGTTAGGTTCGAACACTGGTTCTGTGTTTTCATTTCTGTCTGTAAGCTGAGTATTTTCAAGGTTGGGTTCCTTAGAAATGAATTTTTCTGTTGATGGTTCACTTTCTGTTGATGATCCTTCTGCTGCTGACAGTTCTTCTTTTGTCGAACGTTCTTCATTCGGTACAGGGTCTCTTTTCAGTGATGGTTCTTCTTGAGGTGATGATTCTTTTTGAGAAGGTATTTTTACCTTCATTCCTTGCATTAAATCATCTGGATTTGCGATTTGTTTATTCAAACGAACGACTTCTTGAAAGGGTACGTTATATTTTTCAGCGATCGAGACCATGGACTCCTTATTTCTGACGACGTGGATTTTCATCGTAATCGTGCTCCTTTCATGATGATCTATAAACAGTTTATGCATCAACCATCAAAAGTTGAGTCATCCGCCTATCTGCACATAAAAAAACACTTTCAAACAGAAATTTCCCTACCTGTTTGAAAGCGCTTTTCGGCTATTCAACAAATTCAAATTCGAAATCAAGAAGTCGAACCGTATCGCCATCTTCTGCTCCTCGATTGCGAAGGGCTTCATCAATCCCCATATGACGCATTTGTCTCGCAAAGCGACGAACCGATTCATCTCGGTTGAAATCAGTCATTTTGAAAAGTCGTTCAATTTGGCTACCAGACAACACGTATGCACCATCTGGGTCCCTTGTAATATGAAAACTCTCATCTGCTTTCTCATGGCGATAAACCACACGCTCATCCGCAGGCTCATTTTGCTCGGACTCAAAAGTTCCTTTCGGTATGCTCTCTAGCGTATCTGCAATGGTAAATAATAAATCACGTAGTCCTTTTCGCGTAATGGCTGAAATCGGATAAATTTGTTGACCCTCTTCAAAATGGGTTTTAAAATTCTCCAGCTGCTCTACGGCTTCTGGCATGTCCATTTTATTTGCAACGATGATTTGAGGTCGCTCAAGCAATCGTTCATCATACTGTGCCAATTCTTGATTAATCGTTTGATAATCTTCGTATGGGTCGCGTCCCTCAGTGGCTGACATATCGATCACATGGACGATGAGCCTAGTCCGCTCAATATGTCTCAAAAATTGATGGCCTAACCCGATACCTTCATGTGCGCCTTCAATTAATCCAGGCAGATCAGCCATCACGAAACTTCGGTCATCATCGGTTCGGACCATTCCCAGATTTGGAGCCAGCGTGGTAAAATGATAATCGGCAATTTTAGGCTTCGCCGCACTGACGACCGATAATAGCGTCGATTTCCCGACACTCGGAAAACCTACGAGACCGACATCGGCTAACACCTTAAGCTCCAGTTGAACATAGAGCTCCTCACCAGGCTCCCCGTTTTCCGCAATTTCGGGCGCTCGGTTTCTGGCATTGCTGAAATGAATATTACCACGACCGCCCCGGCCTGCCTTCGCAATGATCGCTCTTTGGCCATGCTCCGTCAAATCAGCGATCGGTTCACCTGTATCTGCATTTTTAACCGTTGTTCCCGGTGGTACCGGTACAACTAATGGATCAGCATTTCTTCCGTGTTTGCTTTTACTCATTCCGTTTTCGCCGCGCGATGCTTTAAAATGCTTTTGATAACGGAAATCCATCAATGTGTTTAATCCTTCGTCCACTTCAAAAATCACATCACCGCCACGGCCGCCATCACCGCCTGCCGGTCCGCCCATTGGTTCATATTTTTCACGACGAAAAGCAACCATTCCATTCCCGCCGTCACCTGCTTTGACAAATACTTGTACCTGATCGACAAACATACACTCTCACCTACTCATAACGAAATTGGAAGACAAGACGTTCATCTTTGTTTTCCATTTCGGATTCTCTCATATCACTGGCATTCAACGTTTCATTTTTTCCAAAGTTCACAAGGCTATACTTCAATTCAATGGCAGAGCCATAAGACAGTTCAACCGATAAGTATAGATTTCCATCCAACCGATTGAATTGATCAATTACCGATTTCACATCATTCAATAGCTCGTCATCGAATTTTTTTAACGACCGGTGTTCACCTTTTGTTTGATAGGAAAACAAAACCTCTGGGTGTCTGATTTTCCAAGCTAACAACCAACTGACATACTGATTGGCATCGATTGATTGTAAAGTTCGCTCGGATGATAATTGGTCAATAAATCGATTCATTTTTTTCAGTGATTCATCCTTCATTCCCATGGTTTGAAAGCCATGAATGATCTGTAATTCATTCATCAATTGATGCCGGTACAAACGCATGGTTTCCAGGAAATAATCCGTATCCATTTCAATCACCCATTGGCATTTTTCTCTATTTTAGCATATCTCCAAGAAAAATTCGTGTATCGGTATGGTCTTAGCGCATCAAGTTCCCGAAACTAAAAAACTGGTTCAAAAGATAATCTTTTGAACCAGTTTTTATGTGCTCGCTTACGCTTCTTGAGCTTCAGGATAAACACTGACTTTTTTACGGTCACGTCCATACCGTTCGAACTTGACGACACCATCCACTTTTGCGAAAAGTGTATCGTCTCCTCCGCGGCCGACGTTATCACCTGGGTAAATTTTTGTTCCACGTTGACGATATAGGATGGAACCACCCGTAACGAACTGACCATCCGCACGTTTCGCACCTAGGCGTTTTGCTTCAGAGTCACGACCGTTTTTCGAACTACCGACACCTTTTTTTTGCGCGAAAAACTGTAGATCTAAACGTAGCATGTAAGGCACCTCCTTATTCACTCGATAATTTTATATATTCGCCATAATCTCTTTCAATCGTTTGAAGCGTCACAACCATTCCTTCAAGCAATGTCTGAGCCTGATCATAAGCTTGCTCATCCATTTTCGGTGGCAAGGTCATTTTCAGGTAACCACCTTCAGCACCTTGCTCAATTTCTGGTTCGACTTCACAGATTGAAATAATCGAATTGACTGTACCAAATGACACAGCCGAAACTGCTGCACAAACCAAATCGTGACCATAAGGCCCACTATCGGCATGTCCGGATAATTCAAACGAGCTGATTTCCTGTTTTGAATCCCGCTTAACGATTACTTCAACCATCGATTTCTTCCTTACAGATTAATTTTATTGATGGTAACTTTTGTGTATGGCTGACGGTGACCTTGTTTACGTTTGTAGTTCTTCTTTGGCTTATATTTGAAAACAGTGATTTTGCGTCCTTTACCTTGTTTTTCAACCGTACCTGTAACGCTTGCACCATCAACAAATGGAGCGCCTACTTTCGTGTCATCACCACCGACGAATAGAACTTTGTCGAAAGTCACTTCGTCTCCAGCTTCACCAGTTACTTTTTCCAAGAAAACCGTTTGGCCTTCTTCTACTTTCACCTGTTTACCACCAGTTTCGATAATTGCGTACATCTTCTGCACCTCCCCGTTTACTTAGACTCGCCATGAAGGTACTCACACGTTGTGAGATTTAAAAACCTATTCTGAGCGGTTGCAGCAAATTGGTGCGACAATTTGCATAACGATAAAATATTAGCATACCTTAAAACAATTTGTCAACTGACTTTCCTTCAGCCTGACGCTTTTCGGTCAGCCAATCTGCATCTCCTATTTTATAGAGTTGGAATGGGTTTTGTAAAGTAGAATCTTGCCGAATATACAACGAAAAAGTGAAACCATGTTTTTTATGAAGTTTTTTTAATTGTTGGCTTACGTCAAGGTACACAGTTGGCTGGACTACGGTTTCAATGATCTCCACTCGTTCTGTTTGGAACATCAGCAACGCATCTTCCAATTGACTATTCATAAATAGATGATTCGATTGGGTTTCAGGAATCTCGTGGCTGAAAAAGTCATAGACGCTTTCGGCTTCCCGTTTTACCGTAAGCTCCATCAATCCGAGCTTTGTGAAGCCAACCACCTGTGCCTGAAGCTTGGTTGCTTTGATTTGATTTCTTAGTATATTTACGATTTGTTCTTGGTGCTGTTTATCTTTTAAATTAATAAAATCAATCAATATGATTCCTGATATTTTTCTGATCGCGATTTCGTCGATCGCTCTTTGGGCCGCCTCTTGGTTTACACGAAGATAAAGTTCACCTTTCCTTTGATGACTCGAAGAACGTGCCGAATTCACATCGATGACCGTCAACGCTTCCGTCCGATCGATCACCAACTCGGCGCCACTTTTTAATTTGACCCGTCTTTCGGTCAGTTTTTCGGAAAGTTCCTTCAATGTGAACGGTCGATGAGTGTAGAAATGAGCATCAAATTGAACGGGTGCGGTAGGATATTGGTTTCTCAATTCATCCGCAAACCCGACATCATCGCAAACAATGCGGTCAAAGTACTCAGGTTGGTCTTGGAGTAAGACTTTTAGACGATTGGACGACCGCTTCAATAATCCTTGCTTTTTCTCAGCAAGCTGCTCGATCGATTTCCATTCTCTTTTTAACTGATCGAATGAATCCAGGAGCTCATGCTTTGAGAGGTCTTGAGCTTTAGTTCGGACAAGGACTCCTTCATTTCCTTCCAGTTCTGAGGTCAACCAATCATTGATTTCCCTCGCTTGCTCAGTTGGGATTTTCGAGGAGATCTTCACCGTATTTTCATATGGAAAATAAACCAAATGCTCCGAAGGCCATTCTACTTGATCGCTTACCGTCATTCGTTTTTGTCCCGTCGCATTCTTTGTTACGGTAAGGATCATTTTCATCCCCTTCACATAATGGTTTTCTTTTTTTAAAGGAAGGTAAGCCGTTTCATTCCCAATCGATATGAATGCCGCTTGGAGGCGAGGGTCGATGTCATGAATCTTTCCACTGACCAAATCCCCCACTTGCATCGTGGAGGCAGTTTGAAAGTGAAATTGTGTAATCACTCCGTCTGTCAATTCCAAGCCATATTGTTTATCCGTTTTTGTTTGAAAGTATAGGGTTCGCATGGATGTCTTCTCCCAACATTGAATACCTCGGTTGACGTGAAAATAATAGCTGTAAGTAATCGTCTTCTGTCAGTACGGATTGACGATTGATCTGGATCATATGGTAACGATTTTTTCTGAACTGTTTCATCATTTCTTGAAATGTCGTGTGAGCCGAAACATATAAGAAATGAATATTGTTCCGATCGACCGGATGATGCATATATCTGGCGAGCATATGTTTCATCAATAAAAGGTGCAGGTTTCGATACGTAAACCAGTTATCAAACCATAAGATAATCGATAGAATCAAAAGCGGTGGACTCACCCACCCGTTTATAAAAAGTATACCATTCGTTATGGGGATCACAACCAATGAAAAAATCGATGTGACCAAAAGGGAACGATAAAAAGGCAACCAATGACCGATGCATAGAAATAAAAATCTTCCACCGTCAAGCGGAAGAATCGGTAAGATATTAAATAAGAGCAACATGGTGTTTAACCAAAATAGTTGATCCAAATATACCGTTGGAAAGGTAGTATATGTCAGGAGCTCAATCACACCAAAAACCCAAATATGCTGCAACGGACCTGCCAGAGTCACGATTAATTCCTCTTTCGTCGGTCGATTGTAAAAATCCTCTGTTTCCATGACGCCACCAAATGGCCAGATGACCAATCGTTTGATTTCCCACCCAAAATATCGTGCAGCAATCAAATGCCCACATTCATGAATGAATATGAGCAAAAATAAGCAAATCATTTCGACAAACAACCCAAATAAGTAGCTTACAAGGAGCAAGCAAAGTAAAAGCGGATGGATTTGGATGACGGATTTAATTTTCATCTGTTTCCTCAAAGATTTCTAAAATGGGATCTAAGAAATCGTTCCCATCCTGGATTGCAAAATACAATTGGGACGTTCCTAAGACTTCATCTGGTTCAACCGATCCGATCGATTGGTTGGCCGAAACCGATTGATAATGGAATACATCGATTTCATCGAGTTGTCCATAAATTGATTTGCGCCCATCATCATGCTGAAGGATAATGGTTCTTCCCGTATCCGGCATATTTCCCGCAAATAGAACCGTTCCTTTATCTAATGGGTAAACCGATTCATCATCCGTCACCTCGATCAGGACACCATCACCCTCCTGGGTAATATGTTCCGCATCCATCCCCGTTACTGGCATAGACAGAAGACTACTCTCCATGCTTTCAGGCGACTCCCGATCGAAGCCCAGCGACACAAACGACCCACCAAAATGTGCTTCATACCAGGAGTTCATTTTCGCAAACGGCAAATCTTCCGTCATGACATGCTGGACAACAGGTTTTGCTTTCTGAATGAACGGAACTTCCGATTGATAAATTAAAAAGGTCAGGAAAAACAAAAAAACTGAAATCAATAGTTTCGGAAACAATGTTGTTTTCAACCGGATCGTACCTTGTTCGTCGGAGAATCCCTGAGGTTGAGAACCATAACGTTCATCGTCACTCAAAATTTGTGAAATCTTTGGACTGCCTGAATAGGATTTCAACTTGTCATATTTTCGATTGGCTATATTTTTTCGAATGTCACTCACTTTTTTACTCATGCTCACCCGTCCTTTTTTTATTTGTACTAGCTTATTCGGACAAGCGATTGAATATGATTTTTTGAGATTAGAGTTTTTTGGTTGAATTTGGGGGAAATTTCAATTCATTGCATAGATTATGAACTTATTCATTGATATACGTCTCTGTTGTTAATTTTTTAAAAGATAACGGGAAAACAACCATTCGCGGGCGAGTGAACGATTGATTATAATAGAAAAAATGAGAGGAGTAGCTGGAATTGAATAAATTAAGCGTACGGAAGGAGAAACAATATGATTGTTTATAAAAAAAGAGAATCGCCTGAGGAGCTGCAGATATTAGATGATCTGGTCCATCGTTCACAGGCAGACACCAAAACCTTACAACACTACCGCAGCCTAAAGAGTGGTTACGAAGGCGAAATGCAATTCGATAGACAAATAGCAAATCTTGATACAGAAGCCTATCAATTGAACGACCTTCTTCTGAAGTTTAACGAAACCCATTTTCAAATCGATTCCTTACTGATCACAGAAAAAAATCTACGTATACGAAATCAAAAACTATCAAGGCGAATTCCTTTATCAAGCCGACCAATTCTATAAGCTCCCCAAAAGGGATGTCATCAATCCGATTCACCAGCTCGGTCGAATGATTCCACTACTGACCCAACTCCTACGAGCCCACGGATTTAATTTACCCATCGACGCGAAAATCGTTTTCATCCATCCCGAATTCACTTTATTTGATGCACCGATGAATACGTCGATGATCTTGCCCACACAATTACCACACCATCTACGAATGCTCAATGATTTACCTTCCCGCTTGAAATCAATTCACAAACGAATTGCCGACAAACTCCTTGAACTGCACATTCACGATTCGCCATTTAAGCGAGTACCACGCTATTCATATGAGGAACTGCAGAAAGGGGTTAGGTGTGGAGGATGTGGGAAGATTTCTTTATCGATTATAAAAAAATATTATGTATGCTCTAATTGTTCCCACAAAGGATTAACAGAAGAAGCTATCCTTGATTCTATCAACGAGTTACTAATTTTGTTTCCGGATAAAAAAATCACCACTTCACTTGTTGGCGATTGGTGTTCATTAAGCAATACTAGCGTTCGGGGCGTGTTAGAAAAGAACTTTGAGAAACAAGGATCAAACAAAGGAAGGTATTTTATAAAAAGAGAAAAGAGTTAATAGATTTCCTCAAGTTAGATAAGTAAGGAGGTTGAAGCACATAAAGCTATTTTATTTCATCCAATTCAGTAAACGCACGGAGTTT
>CALGNY010000072.1 GCA_937958375.1 uncultured Bacillaceae bacterium | reverse complement strand
TCTTACATAGAAAGGAAAGCTAAACATGGCCAAAACGAAATCAATATTTATGTGTCAGGAATGTGGGTATGAATCACCGAAATGGATGGGGAAATGCCCGGCCTGTAACCAATGGAATACATTTGTTGAAGAAAAAATCCAGTCGAAAAAGAGTCGGCATACGACGGGTGTGGAAGATCATCGCGTTCGCCGGAAACCCACCACCATCAATGAGGTTTCCATGCAGGATGAGAAGCGGATCAAAATCGGGATGGAAGAACTAAACCGTGTCCTCGGTGGTGGGGTCGTCCCAGGCTCGCTCGTCTTGATCGGCGGAGACCCAGGAATCGGTAAGTCTACGTTACTCCTTCAATTATCTTCTCAATTAGCGGCAACCAAACATACGTCATTATATATTTCAGGGGAAGAATCAGAGAAGCAAACGAAGCTTCGTGCAAGCCGACTGAATATTAATGAAGAAGCCTTATATATCCTTTCAGAAACAAATTTGGAGTATGTTATTGATACGATTAACGAAATGAATCCAGCTTTTGTTGTCATCGACTCGATTCAAACGATTTACTTGGATAGTGTGACCTCAGCCGCTGGTTCAGTCTCTCAAGTCAGAGAATGTACGCAAGCCTTGATGAAAGTAGCCAAAACAAAGGGGATTCCGATTTTCATTGTCGGACACGTGACTAAGGAAGGTGCGATTGCAGGTCCTCGTTTGTTGGAGCATATGGTAGATACCGTCCTTTACTTTGAAGGGGAACGCCACCATACGTTCAGAATCTTGCGGAGTGTTAAAAACCGCTTTGGCAGTACGCACGAAATGGGTATCTTTGAGATGAAAGAAGAAGGGTTAGTCGAAGTCAGCAATCCGTCTGAGATTTTCCTCGAAGAACGGTCGCAAGGCATTGCTGGGTCTACTGTCGTTGCTTCGATGGAAGGGACACGGCCAATGTTGGTGGAAATCCAAGCACTCATATCACCGACCCAATTTGGGAATGCTAGACGTATGGCAACGGGTCTGGATCATAACCGGGTTCCTCTATTGATGGCCGTTTTGGAGAAACGTGCTGGACTCTTGCTCCAAAACCAAGACGCCTATGTGAAAGTTTCCGGTGGGGTCAAGCTGGATGAGCCTGCAATTGATCTGGCTGTCGCCATCTGTATTGCATCGAGTTTCCGGGATCAGCCAACCAACAAAGATGATGTTTTCATCGGGGAAGTGGGGTTGACCGGTGAGATCAGAAGGGTGTCGAGAATCGAGCAGCGGGTGAAAGAAGCGGCTAAGCTTGGATTCAAACGAATTATTTTGCCGAATCGGAATTTAGGTAGTTTTACTCCGCCTAAAGGACTAGATTTAGTCGGCGTAGATACATTGCAAGATGCACTCCGCCTGGCTTTGGAATAAGTTTGTTACTTCACTGTAACCAAATTGACATAATAGATTTATGGTGTTATACTAATTGTTTTTGTAATTTTTGACTATCCGAGAGGCGGGTGGTATAATTTTTACCAGCCAACTTATAATTAAATTGGGTAAGATTAAGTTTTTAAAGGAGGTGTGACGGGTGCTGAAAAAAGTGATTCAATTGTTGTTTTTGGTCGCTGGCGGAATGATCGGTTTTCTCTATTTTCCAGAGGTAAACTTGATCGCAGCTTATATTCCTGACTGGTTTGTTCCGTATTTTGGTATGTTTTTGGGCGCACTTATATTCTTTTTTATTAGTCTTTTTATTGCTGATTATATTGTGAACTTTTTCGCATTCATCGAAGAAAAACTAGTCAAAGTGCCAGTGGCTGATTTGCTTTTTGGAAGCATTGGTCTTGTCGTCGGGTTATTGATTGCCTTTTTGATCAATACGTTCGTGCAAGGGCTTGGGATTCCAATCATATCTGGGGTCTTACCGATTTTTTTGTCGGTCATCCTCGGCTATTTAGGATTCCAAGTCGGATTTAAACGCCGTAATGAGTTTGTCGGTCTTCTATCTAAAAAGGAAGATCCGGTGAAAGGTGATCAAAAACAGACAGAGGATAGAGCGGAAGAGCTGATCAAACCGAAAATCCTGGATACGAGTGTAATCATTGATGGTCGGATTGCCGATATTTGTGAGACGAAGTTTTTGGAAGGCACGATCATCATTCCACGATTTGTGTTGGAAGAGTTGCAACACATTGCTGATTCCTCAGACTTGTTGAAACGGAATCGGGGACGTCGGGGCCTGGATATTTTGAACCGGCTTCAAAAGGATTTACCAATCGATGTCCAATTTTACGAGGGTGATTTTGATGACATCCAAGAGGTTGATAGTAAACTAGTCAAGCTGACAAAGTTGTTGGATGGGACATTGGTCACCAACGATTATAACCTGAATAAAGTTTCGGAGTTTCAGAATGTCAGTGTGTTGAACATCAACGATTTGGCTAATGCAGTCAAGCCAGTCGTTTTGCCGGGTGAGGAAATGCAAGTGCATGTGATCAAAGCCGGTAAAGAAGATGAGCAAGGGGTCGCCTACTTGGATGATGGAACGATGATCGTCATTGAAGAAGGAAAAACATTCATCGGGGATCGCATCAAAGTGATTGTCACGAGTGTTCTTCAAACATCTGCAGGCCGGATGATCTTCGCCAAGCCAAAAGCACTTGAGCAAGCTCAATAAGAAGAAATTTCAAAAAAGGTTGGTTCTAAGCTTCGGTTGAGGCGTTAGTAGCCAACCTTTTGTTATAATAACAGCAGACATTTGAAGGAAGAATATCGTTGGAGGCAAGTTATGGAGTCGTATCAAGTGATTGTTTTGGCTGCTGGCCAAGGGAAACGAATGAAAGCGAATCAAAACAAACAATTTATCGAAATCGGTTCAAAGCCAGTACTGGCACACACGCTCTCTGTGTTCGAAGAAGATGACTGGTGTAAACAAATCATACTGGTGATTCACCCGAATGATCAGGCGACCATTCAGTCGGTCATTGATGATTATCATATTTCGAAGGTGACGAAGTGTGTCCATGGTGGAAAAGAGCGTCAAGATAGTGTTCGACATGGACTAGAAGCATTGGAAGACTCAATGATTACGATGATTCACGATGGTGCACGTCCGTTTGTGACCATTGAGGAGCTGCATGAGTTGTACCAGGCAACCGAGCGGGCTGGGGCTGCCTTTTTGGCTGTTCCGGTAACCGATACGATCAAGCAAATGACCGACGGAAAAGTAAAAACGTTGCCAAGGGATGAATTATTTGCGGCACAAACGCCTCAAGCGTTTCGGTTGGACCTAATTCGTCAAGCCCATCAAGAGGCCTATGAAAAAGGAATACAAGCGACGGATGATGTTCAACTGGTAGAGCTGTTGGATGAGCCGATCGAAAGGGTTGAAGGCAGCTATCGGAATATGAAGCTGACAACGCCTGAAGATATACAAAAGGCGGAAAATATGCTACAACTAAATAGGCAATCCATACAGAAGGAGGAGCTTTCATTGATTCGGATTGGACAAGGATTTGACGTACATCAGTTTGCAACAGACCGCCCATGCATCATCGGTGGCGTTGAGATTCCATACGAGAAAGGGCTAACAGGTCATTCGGATGCGGATGTATTATTGCATACGGTAGCGGATGCTGCCTTAGGTGCGATTGGAGAAGGTGATATCGGAAAACATTTTCCAGACACCGACCCGGCATACAAGGATGCAGATTCGAAAAAATTACTGCAACACGTATGGGCACTCGTTGAAAAACAAGGGTATTCATTAGGCAATCTCGATTGTACCGTCATTGCCCAAGTGCCGAAAATGGCTCCTTATATCGAACAGATCCGTGAAGTCATTGCAGGCTTGTTGAAAGCGGATATCAGCCAAATCAATGTCAAAGCGACAACGACGGAAAAATTAAGTTTTATCGGAAGAGAGGAAGGAATTGCTGCGCAAGCGGTCATCCTACTCCAACAAAAATAAATCGAGTACCAAGATGGAGGGAGTTTCAATATGTCAGCTCAAGAAGTACGTGTACGCTATGCTCCGAGCCCGACAGGCCATTTGCATATCGGTAACGCACGGACAGCATTATTCAATTACTTATATGCCCGACATACAGGCGGGAAATTCATTATTCGGATTGAGGATACCGACCAGAAGCGGAATGTGGAAGGCGGCGAATTAAGTCAGCTGAGCTACCTGAAATGGCTAGGCATCGATTGGGATGAAAGCATCGATAAAGATGGCGGCCACGGCCCATACCGTCAAATGGAACGGTTGGATATTTACAAAAAGTATGTGGATGAACTTTTGGAACGTGGTCTGGCTTATAAATGTTATATGACGGAAGAAGAATTGGAGCAGGAAAGAGAGGAACAGCGGGCAAAGGGACAAGTTCCGATGTACTCTGGTGCTCACCGCGATTTGACACAAAAAGAACGCGAACAATTCGAACAAGAAGGACGGAAGCCAAGTATCCGTCTTCGTGTTCCGGCTCAAGAGACATATACCTTTTTTGATATCGTCAAAGGAAAAATCACCTTTGAATCATCTGACTTCGGTGATTGGGTCATCCTGAAAAAAGACGGAACACCGACATACAACTTTGCGGTGGCTGTGGATGATCATTTGATGAAAATCACACACGTATTGCGTGGAGAAGACCATATTTCCAATACGCCGAAACAAATGATGGTGTACCGTGCGTTTGATTGGGAAGTGCCGACATATGGGCATATGACATTGATCGTGAACGAAGAACGGAAAAAGCTCAGTAAACGGGATGAAAACATCATTCAATTCATCGAACAATACGATGAGCTCGGTTATTTGCCGGAAGCGTTGTTCAACTTCATTGCACTGCTCGGTTGGTCACCAACAGGAGAAGACGAAATCTTTACGAAAGAAGAATTCATTGAGATGTTCGACCCAGAGCGACTTTCAACATCGCCGGCTGTTTTTGATACACATAAATTAAAGTGGATGAATAACCAATATATTAAATCCAGCTCACTCGAGCGTGTCATCCGCCTTGCGAAACCACATTTGCTCAAGGCCGGAAAAGTTGAAGAAAACGCGGATGTGGCGACGAATGAATGGGTGGATGAATTGATTAGCTTATATAAAGAGCAGTTAAGCTATGGCGCTGAAATCGTCGAATTGACAGAGCTGTTTTTCAAAAAAGAAGCGACGTATTCCGATGAAGCGATGGACGTTTTGGCTCAAGAGCATGTGCCTGAAATGCTGTCGAACTTCAAAACACAGATCGAGGGTTTGGATGAATTCTCGGCCGAGCAAATTAAAGCTGCCATTAAAGCGACGCAAAAAGATACGGGCAATAAAGGGAAAAAATTATTCATGCCGATCCGTGTCGCAACGACAGCCGAAACGCATGGTCCGGAGTTGCCGCAAGCCATTCATTTGTTGGGTAAGGAAACGGTTGTTCATCGATTGGGTAAAATCATCGATGAGTTAAATAATTCGTAACAAGAATGATTTTTTGTATATAATAGAGTAATAAAATACGTAGAAACGTTGATGAGGAGAAGTAACGTTTTTGGATGGATGACAGAGATGGCTGCAGTGCTGAGAGCAGCCTTCCGGACAGGACGTGAAATGCCCCTCGGAGTTCTTTTTCTGAATATGAAGTAAGAAAAAGCGAGTAGCGATCGTTATCCGTTTGGAGTTGAGAGGCGAAAATGGCCTCTAAACAGAGTGGAACCGCGTATTCACACGTCTCTGTCTATTGAACAATAGGCAGAGGCGTTTTTTGATGGATTTACTGAGCAAGGCCTTATGTTTGTCTTAGGAGGGAGGAAACACCCATGCGGAAATTTTTCAGTCTGTTGAAAGACGATGTCAAAGTCGTTTTCGATCAAGACCCAGCCGCAAGAAACACACTTGAAGTCGTCTTGACGTATTCAGGCGTTCACGCCATTTGGGCACACCGGGTTGCTCATGGCTTCCATAAACGAAAAATGAAGTTCATCGCGCGAGTCATTTCGCAAATCAGCCGATTTTTCACGGGCATTGAAATTCATCCTGGCGCAAAAATCGGCCGCCGTTTCTTCATCGACCACGGCATGGCGGTCGTCATCGGTGAAACGTGTGAAATCGGGGACAATGTCACATTGTATCAAGGTGTCACACTCGGTGGTACAGGAAAAGAAAAAGGGAAACGGCATCCGACGCTCAAAGATAACGTACTTGTCGCAACCGGTGCAAAAGTGCTTGGCTCGATCACTGTCGATGAGCACTCCAAAATAGGAGCCGGTGCCGTTGTGCTGAAGGACGTACCAAAATATTCGACAGTCGTCGGCATTCCAGGACGGGTCGTTGTCCAAAACGGCGTCAAAGTCAAAAAAGATTTGGATCATCACAAATTGCCTGATCCAGTCCAGGAGCAGTGCAATCGTTTGGAAGAGCGAATCAAGGAACTGGAGAAGGAACTAGCTGCGTTGAAAGGGGTATCGGTCAATGACGATTAAATTGTATAACAGTTTGTCGAGGAAAAAAGAAGAATTCAAACCAATAGAAGAAGGCAAAGTAAAAATGTACGTTTGCGGACCGACCGTATATAATTATATCCACATCGGGAATGCCCGCCCGGCGATTGTCTTCGATACTGTACGTCGCTACTTGGAATATGTCGGGTACGATGTCGACTATGTGCTCAATTTTACGGATGTCGATGACAAATTGATCAAGGCAGCCAACGAATTGGGCGAGGAAGTGCCTGAGATCGCCGAACGGTTCATCAAGGCTTACAAAGAGGATGTCGCAAAACTTCATGTACAAGAAGCGGTGAAGCATCCGAGGGTCACGGAATCGATGGATGAAATCATTGCTTTCATACAAGGGCTTGTCGACAAAGGATATGCTTATGAAGTCGATGGAGATGTTTATTACCGGACAAGAAAGTTTGATGGATACGGTAAACTTTCCCATCAATCAATTGACGAACTACGGTCAGGCGCACGAATCCAAGTTGGTGAGAAAAAAGATGATCCACTTGATTTCGCCTTATGGAAACAGGCCAAAGATGGAGAGATCTCGTGGGATAGTCCATGGGGAGAAGGCCGTCCGGGTTGGCATATCGAATGCTCCGCCATGGCGAAAAAACATCTTGGTGATACCATTGACATTCATGCTGGCGGTCAGGATCTGACGTTTCCGCACCATGAAAATGAAATTGCCCAATCCGAGGCCCACAACGGGAAAACATTCGCCAACTATTGGATCCACAATGGATATATCCAAATCGATAATGAGAAAATGTCTAAGTCGCTTGGGAATTTCATTTTGGTCAAAGACATCGTCGATCAATTTGATGCGAATGTCATCCGGTTTTATATGTTAAGCGTGCACTACCGGAACCCGATCAATTTCAACAAAGGATTGATCGAGGAAGCAGAGAACAGTTTTGGACGTTTGAAAACAGCCTATCAGAACCTGAACTACCGAAGAGAGGCCAGTACGAATTTATCCGAAGACAACACGCACTGGTTTGAGTCGATCGAAAACCAACGCAATCAATTCAAGCAGGAAATGAACGACGACTTCAACACGGCGAATGCAATTTCGGTCTTGTTTGAATTGGCGAAGGAAGCAAATATTTATTTGAATGAAAAACAAACCGATACGTCTGTCATCGATGCTTTTATCCAATTATTCGATGAAATCACGGGAGTTCTTGGCTTGCAACTTGAGGAAGAAACATTAGTTGATGAAGAGATTGAAAGACTGATCGAGGAGCGGAAACAAGCGAGAAAGGATCGCGATTTCGCCCGGGCAGATGAGATTCGTGATTTGCTTGATGAACAGGGAATTGTATTAGAAGATACGCCACAAGGCACACGTTGGAAGCGGAAGTGAATCTATGACAGACCCATTTCAAATGAAAAGTCTGGCACTCGCTTATATGGGTGATGCGGTCTATGAAGTTTATGTGCGAGAGTACTTGATCGAGCGTGGTGAGGTGAAGCCGCAGAAGCTTCACCAAGCTGCGGTCCGATTTGTCGCCGCAAAAGCGCAAGCAGCCGTGATTAGAGGTTGGATGGAAGAAGGGTTGCTAACAGAAACAGAAGAAGCGATCGTCCGACGGGGAAGGAATGCGAAATCAAATACCCCAAAAAGTACAGATGTCCAAACGTATCGATGGAGCACAGCATTTGAGGCGTTGGTCGGTTATTTACACTTGAACCGTGACATCGATCGATTAGAGCAGTTGATTTCCATAGCGGTGATGGAGATTGAAGAAAGGAGCCGACAAGCATGAGTGAGGAATGGATTGTAGGAAAAAATGCCGTCTTGGAAACATTAAAGTCCGGACGAGCCATCAATAAAGTATTTGTACTTGAAACAATGAAGCATGCTGCCCAGTCACAAATTTTCCAAGCAGCCAAACAAGCGAATGTCCATGTCCAGAAGGTACCAAAGAACAAGCTCGATCAAATCGGTGCCAACCATCAAGGGGTTGCCGCCTCAATCGCAGCTTATGAATATATGGATATAGAAGATTTATTGAAGATTCCTGAGAAAAAAGGCGAGTCTCCTTTCTTTTTGCTGCTCGATGAACTGGAGGACCCACATAACTTGGGATCGATTATGCGAACAGCGGATGCGGTCGGAGTCCATGGGCTCATTATTCCGAAGCGGCGCTCGGTCCAATTGACACAAACGGTTGCCAAGGCATCAACAGGGGCTATTGAGCATGTTCCGGTTGCCCGGGTAACGAACATGGCCCAAACCATCGAGCGCATCAAAGAATTGAATATTTGGGTGATCGGGACGGACGCAAGCGCAACGGAAGACTATCGTGAAGGCAGTTATGATATGCCATTAGCCCTCGTGATCGGCAGTGAAGGAAAAGGCATCAGCCGGCTCGTAGCCAAAAAGTGCGATTGGTTGATTCGTTTGCCGATGAGCGGCCATGTCACCTCACTCAATGCTTCCGTTTCCGCTGGGATTCTGATGTATGAAGTATACCGGAAACGGCATCCGTTGGGTGGTTAATCATGATTGTTCTCATAGTGGATGGTTATAATGTCATTGGTGATTGGCCAACCTTGAAAACGTTGAAGGAGAAAAGTTTGGAAGATGCCAGGGACCAGTTGATTGAGATCATGGCAGAATATCAAGCTTACACCGCCTATGAATTGATTATTGTATTTGATGCGTATAATGTTCGAGGCGCAGAAAAAAGAAAACGTGTCAAAAATATGGAGATCATTTTTACAAAGGAAAATGAGACGGCAGATGAAAGAATTGAAAAATTAATCAAAGACGTAAAAAACGTCAAAACGAAAGTATATGTCGCAACGTCCGATTCCCAAGAACAATGGACGATTTTTTCACAAGGCGCACTACGGAAATCGGCCAGGGAGCTTTTGTTGGAAGTGCAAGCCATCAACAAAGATATCCAAATCAACCTCGAAACCAACCACAAATTGACGCCAAAACATAAGGTCATTTTGAACCAAGAAATCTTGTCGAAATTTGAAGAAATGAGAAGAGGCAGAAAATAATAACAATCAATAGTTGACTGAAAATTCACAACTCCTGTATAATGACATATATCATAGGTCTGTTATCATTCAGGAGGAGCTAACGTGATCACAAAAACAGAGATGGAGATCAAACTGGATTCGAGAGAGTTAGAAGATGAACACTATGTCGAAATGGTTCAGAAAGGTGATGGACAAGCCTTGGAGTACTTGATACTGAAGTACAAAAGTTTCGTTCGGGCAAAAGCGCGTACATATTTTTTGATCGGCGCGGATCGGGAGGACATCATCCAAGAGGGTATGATCGGTTTGTATAAAGCCATCCGGGATTACCGTCAGGATAAGCTGTCTTCGTTCAAGATGTTTGCCGACTTATGTGTGACAAGGCAGATCATCACAGCAATCAAAACAGCGACAAGGCAAAAGCATATCCCGCTGAATTCGTATGTATCCTTGGACAAGCCTATTTACGATGAAGAATCTGACCGGACGTTGATCGATATCATTGCAGAAGATGAGATGGGCGACCCTGAGAAACTGTTGATGAAACGAGAGAGACATGGAGATATGGAAATCAAGATTCGCGAAGTCCTCAGCAAATTGGAGCAGGAAGTGTTGAATTTATATCTCGATGGCTGCTCGTATCAAGAAATTGCCTTGCAACTGGACCGACATGTCAAATCGATTGATAATGCCCTGCAACGCATCAAAAGAAAACTTGAGCATTACTTGCAAATCAATGAAATCACCCTTTAAACAATATTTGACATAGACTTGCCTCCGTGGTAAGTTTATTGAGTATGAATCATAAAAATTTGAGGTAAGCCAAATGCGCAAAAAAGCAACGTTGGCATGTACGATTTGTCAATCGCGAAACTATACAACGGATAAAAAACAACAAACGAATGAACGAATTGAGATAAAAAAGTTTTGTAAGAAGTGTGGGAGCCACACCGTACATCGTGAGACGAAATAGCCTGCATGTGGTAAGGGGGATTTGTAATGGTTAAGTTTTTGAAGGACGTCAATCGGGAGATGCGAAAAGTATCTTGGCCCAAAGGTAATGAGCTGACTCGTTATACAATTATCGTGTTGACGACGGTCATTTTCTTTGGTGTGTTTTTTACGGTCGTCGATCTGATTCTTTCTCAAATTCTGGAGCTCTTTTAATGGAATGGTTTGAACCGTTAATGAATGTGCTATAATAGCTAAAGAAATCAAAACCCGCTTGCCGGGTTTTTTATTATACTTTTTTTATGACTTTCGTTAAGATTTAAATGACAAACGGTCAACGTCGCTGTTCCAAGATGAGAGGGACAAAGTACTTTGTCATTCCCATGTTGGAATAGACGGAAGGTCAACCAATAGAACTGGTCGATGAATAGGAGGGAAGGGCGAATCAGCCTGCTGATATGGAGAAAAACTGGTATGTTGTGCATACGTATTCTGGCTATGAAAATAAAGTCAAATTGAATTTGGAAAAACGAATCGAAACCATGGGCATGGAAGATAAAATCTTTCGGGTCATCGTTCCTGAAGAAGAAGAAACGGAAGTCAAAAACGGGAAGCGGAAAACGACGTTGAAGAAAGTTTTCCCTGGTTATGTGTTAACAGAAATGATTATGACGGATGATTCTTGGTATGTGGTACGTAATACACCGGGTGTGACAGGGTTCGTTGGTTCTACTGGATCCGGCCAAAAGCCGACCCCGTTGTTGCCGGAGGAATCCGAGCGTATCCTGAAGAAGATGGGCGTCAAAGAGCAAGCGCCTGAAATTGATTTTGAATTGAAGGAAACCGTTCGTGTCACTGAGGGGCCGTTTGCGAACTTTACTGGAGCGATTGAAAATATCGACACCGATAAATTGAAAGTGAAAGTCCATGTCAATATGTTCGGAAGGGAAACACCGGTCGAACTGGATTTTAATCAAATCGAAAAAATTTAACGTACCCCTTGCATTCGACAAGGAAAGATGCTAGAATTTTTATGTTTCTTATGGCGTTACAAGCCACATGGATAAGATGAGTGGGAGGGGAAAATCCCCAATTTACCACATCACGGACTTTAAGGAGGTGTGTCTCGTGGCTAAAAAAGTAGTAGATATCGTTAAACTTCAAATTCCTGCAGGTAAAGCAAACCCAGCACCGCCAGTAGGTCCTGCACTAGGTCAAGCTGGTATCAATATCATGGGATTCTGTAAGGAATTCAACGCACAAACTCAAGATCAAGCTGGAATGATCATTCCGGTTGAAATTACTGTTTTTGAAGATCGTTCATTTACTTTCATAACGAAAACTCCACCAGCTGCTATTCTTTTGAAGAAAGCAGCAGGAGTCGAATCGGGTTCTGGTGAGCCGAACCGTAACAAAGTTGCTACGGTAAAGCGTGACCAAGTACGTGAAATCGCTGAAACGAAAATGCAGGATCTGAATGCTGCTGATGTTGAAGCGGCTATGCGTATGGTTGAAGGAACCGCCCGCAGTATGGGAATTACGGTCGAAGACTAACATTGAGTTATGAAAGGTTGCGGATGCCGTTCGCAACCTTTATTACAGGTTAACAGAAGTCCATATAGACGATTCGTTCGTCTTTGTCCGAAGTCTCGAATGAGTCTTCGTTACGTGGGAGGTTTAACCGTTAAAACCACAATAAGGAGGAAATTCAAATGGCTAAAAAAGGTAAAAAATACGAAGAAGCTTTGAAGCTTATCGATCGTACGAAAAGCTATGAGCCGAGTGAAGCTGTTGAGCTTGTCAAAAAGGCTTCAAAGGCCAATTTTGATGAATCGGTAGAAGCTGCTTTCCGTTTGGGTGTCGACCCGAAAAAAGCGGATCAGCAAATCCGTGGCGCAATGGTATTGCCACATGGTACTGGTAAAACACAACGCGTTCTTGTATTCGCAAAAGGTGATAAAGCGAAAGAAGCTGAAGCAGCAGGCGCAGATTACGTAGGCGATCAAGAATATATCAGCAAAATCAATGAAGGTTGGTTTGACTTTGATGTCATCGTCGCCACACCGGACATGATGGCTGAAGTTGGTAAATTGGGCCGTGTGCTAGGACCGAAAGGCTTGATGCCGAACCCGAAAACAGGTACGGTAACGTTTGAGGTCGAAACAGCGGTTAAAGACATCAAAGCAGGTAAAGTGGAATACCGTGTCGATAAAGCGGGTAATGTCCACGTACCAATCGGAAAAGTTTCTTTTGACGATGAGAAGTTGGTTGAGAACTTCACAGCGATCACTGAGACGCTTGTGAAAGCAAAACCACAATCATCCAAAGGAAAATACATGCGTAACGTAGCCATCTCATCAACAATGGGGCCTGGCGTACGCGTGAATGTTTCTAGTTTCACCAATTAATCCAATGAATCCATTGACTTTCTGATGGATCCGATATATACTGTTTTAGGTAAATTGAATATGAAATTATACCGTAGACAGCAGGAGCAGAAATGCTTAAACGATTTCCTGCCGAGGTGTGTGATGAATTCAATCAGTTCGATGTGAACTGTTTGTCCTGTGTAAACAATCATGCTCCCATGTCTATTGGGGGCATTTTTTATTGCCATTGTCACGGTATGAGATCAATCATCTTAATTAGGAGGTGGAACGATGAGCTCAGTGATTGAACAAAAGCAACAGCTTGTTGAAGAAATTGCTGATAAGTTTTCCAATGCAAAAACAGCTGTATTAGTTGATTATCGTGGATTGAATGTTGCGGAAGTGACAGAACTACGTAAACAGCTAAGAGAAGCAGGTGTGGACTACAAAGTTTACAAAAACACGATGACACGCCGTGCGACTGAAAAGGCTGGTTTTGAAGGATTGCATGATATTTTGGTTGGTCCGACGGCAATCGCTTTTTCTGATGAAGACGTGGTTGCGCCAGCTAAAGTAATTGGTGGTTTTGCAAAAGACCATGAAGCGTTGGAGATCAAGGGTGGCATTGTCGAAGGTGAGATTGCTACACTTGACCAAATCAATGAACTTTCCAACCTACCATCCCACGATGGATTGGTATCTATGCTCTTGAGCGTACTACAAGCTCCAGTTCGAAATTTCGCATATGCGACAAAAGCGATTGCGGAACAGAAAGAAGAAGAAGGCGCGTAAGGTGTGCCTAATCGTATAGACGTTAAACAAAAATAATAAGGAGGATTTAACATGTCTAAAGATCAAATCATTGATGCGATTAAAGAAATGTCCGTTTTGGAATTAAACGATTTAGTTAAAGCTATTGAGGAAGAATTCGGTGTAACAGCTGCTGCTCCAGTTGCAGTTGCAGGTGGCGGAGCTGGTGAAGCTGCGGCAGAAGAAAAATCTGAATTTGATGTTGTACTTGAAGATGCAGGTGCTTCTAAAATTAAAGTTGTTAAAGCTGTTCGCGAAATCACAGGCCTTGGCTTGAAAGATGCAAAAGAACTAGTTGACAACGCTCCTGGCGCTATTAAAGAAGGCGTTGCAAAAGAAGAAGCAGAAGAAATGAAAGAAAAACTAGAAGAAGTTGGCGCGAAAGTAGAATTGAAATAGTCAACAAACAGATCCAATAAGCTCGCTGAATTGTTTTCAGCGAGCTTCATTTATCATCGATTGAACGCATTCAATCAACGTTACGATTCAGAAAATAAAGGTGGTCGATTAGATGAGCGAGCACTACTATGAACATCACCCCACAAGCACGAGTAACCCTACATTTTTCAATGCCACATTAAATACATTCACATTAACTTTTCAAACAGATGATGGAGTTTTCTCCAAAAGACAAGTCGATTATGGTTCGAAAGTGTTGCTGGAACAATTCAGGCAACCAACGGTCATGGGCAATTTGCTGGATTTGGGTTGTGGTTATGGACCGATCGGCATTACTCTAGCGAAGCAATTCCCTGAACGTTCCATTTATATGGTTGACATCAATGAACGTGCCGTCAACCTTGCAAAAGAGAATGTGGAGTTGAACGACGTGGAAAATGCGACCGTTCTATGGAGCGATGCATTGTCTGAAGTAAAAGGTGAACGATTTGCCAGTGTTGTGACGAATCCTCCGTTCCGAGCGGGAAAGCAAGTGGTCCATCAGATGATGGAAGATAGCTATCATGTATTGGTGCCTGGCGGGGAATTATGGGTCGTCGTGCAAAAGAAACAGGGTGCTCCTTCATTGAAGAAAAAATTGGAGGCCATATTTTCTGAAGTTGAAACGGTAAAAAAGGATAAAGGTTATTATGTGCTGTTAGCCAAAAGGTTTGACTAAGCTTCAAGCCGTGTGCTAATATTAAAAAATGCCAATAGATTATGATCTTTGTCAAGTATTTTTTTTGAAATTACTTGATCCAACCGATGGAAATCGGTGAGTATTCACAATGAATCTACCGGTTCATCGTATAAAAAACGGTTTGGAAACCGATAATGGTACCGTTAATATAAAATGAATTGAGGTTTTAATGGTACATGAAACTCCTTCTTTTATTCTATCCTTTCATATCTTGACATTCAAATGAATGTTCAATAGATGCTTGCTGAAAAAGGACTTCGAAGCAAGCAAGTTCGGCATGCTTTCTTGTCGGACCATTTTTGTTTTTACTTAAGCTCTTTCTAGATCCAAATCATTGATGAATGTGGAGGTTTGTCAGTCGTATTTGAGGAAGAGCCTTTCTTTTAAATCTGGTAGTTGAGGGGTGAAGCAGTTGTTAGGTCAACTTGTCCAATATGGTCGACACCGCCAGCGTAGAAGTTACGCGCGAATTAGTGAAGTTCAAGAGCTTCCTAACTTAATTGAAATTCAAACCGCTTCGTATGATTGGTTCTTGGAAGAAGGTTTGAAAGAAATGTTCGGAGATATTTCTCCAATTGAAGATTTCACAGGTAACCTATCATTGGAATTTGTGGATTATAGCTTGGGTGAACCCAAATATCCACTCGATGAAGCGAAAGAGAGAGATGTTACCTACAATGCCCCATTACGGGTGAAAGTTCGTTTGTTGAATAAAGAAACAGGAGAAGTGAAAGAGCAAGAAGTTTTCATGGGTGATTTCCCGTTGATGACGGAAAATGGAACCTTCATCATCAATGGTGCAGAACGTGTCATCGTGTCGCAGCTTGTTCGTTCTCCGAGTGTTTATTTTAACGATAAAATCGATAAGAACGGAAGAAAAGGTTATACGGCAACTGTCATTCCGAGCCGTGGTGCTTGGTTGGAGCTTGAGACGGATGCGAAAGACGTCGTCCATGTTCGAATTGACCGTACCCGTAAACTTCCGATCACTGTGTTGTTGCGTGCACTTGGATTCAGTACTGATGAAGAGATTATCGACTTGATCGGGGATAACGAGTATTTACGTAACACCCTTGATAAAGATAACACAGAAGGTAGCGATAAGGCGCTCGTTGAAATCTATGAAAGATTGCGTCCAGGAGAGCCTCCGACTGCAGAAAACGCACGTAGTCTATTGTTCTCACGGTTTTTTGACCCGAAACGATATGATCTTGCCCGTGTGGGTCGCTATAAAATGAATAAAAAGCTTCATATTAAGAATCGCTTGTTCAATCAAGTGTTGGCTGAAACGGTCGTTGATGAAGAAACAGGTGAGGTGCTTGCCCGCAAAGGAGATAAGCTGAATCGCCGTTTGTTGAATCAGCTGATGCCTTACTTGGACCGCGAGGAAGAGGCGGTTGGAGAGAAGATTCTTGAACCACAAGATGGTGTTCTTGACGAGCCAGTCAAGATCCAATCGGTCAAAATTTTCGATCCGACAGATCCTGAAGGCGAAAGAACATTGAATGTCATCGGAAATGGCAATGTCGATTACGGCATTAAGCACATTACCTATGAAGATATCATTTCGTCCATCAGTTATTTCTTTAATATTCTGCATGAAGTCGGGAACACAGACGACATCGATCACCTTGGGAACCGTCGTTTGCGTTCTGTGGGCGAATTGCTTCAAAACCAATTCCGCATTGGATTGTCACGGATGGAGCGTGTGGTCAGAGAGCGGATGTCTATTCAAGATACGGACTCCATCACGCCACAGCAGCTGATCAATATTCGTCCGGTCATCGCATCCATCAAGGAATTCTTTGGGAGCTCACAGCTTTCACAGTTTATGTACCAAACCAACCCGTTAGCAGAGTTGACGCATAAAAGACGGCTATCCGCATTGGGGCCTGGTGGGTTGACGCGTGAACGTGCAGGATTCGAAGTTCGTGACGTTCATTACTCACACTACGGTCGGATGTGTCCGATCGAAACGCCAGAAGGACCGAACATTGGGTTGATTAACTCGTTATCGACCTTTGCTCGTGTGAATCCGTTCGGTTTCATTGAAACACCATACCGTCGTGTCGACCATGACACCGGCCAAGTGACGAATGAGACCGACTATCTAACTGCAGATGAAGAAGATAATTATATCGTCGCGCAGGCGAACGCACCGTTGAACGACGATGGAACCTTCCAAAACGAAGAAGTCATTGCTCGTTTCCGTGGTGAAAACATTGTCGTCGATCGCGATCAGATTGATTATATGGACGTTTCACCAAAGCAAGTTGTCTCAGCAGCGACTGCTTGTATTCCTTTCTTGGAAAACGATGACTCCAACCGTGCTTTGATGGGTGCAAACATGCAGCGTCAGGCTGTACCGTTGTTACGCCCGGAAGCGCCATTAGTCGGTACGGGAATGGAATACGTTTCCGGAAAAGACTCTGGTGCGGCAGTCATTAACAAATATGAAGGTATCGTCGAGCGTGTCGATGCGAAAGACATCTACGTTCGTCGGATTTCTGAAGTGGATGGCAAAGAGGTTGAAGGTGACCTCGACCATTATCGTTTACAGAAATTCATTCGTTCCAACCAAGGTACGTGTTACAACCAGACACCAATCGTCCAAAAAGGCGACCGCGTAACGAAAGGTGAAATTTTGGCTGACGGTCCATCCATGGAAAAAGGCGAATTGGCACTTGGCCGTAACGCACTGGTTGCTTTCATGACTTGGGACGGCTACAACTATGAAGATGCCGTCATCATGAGCGAACGTCTTGTGAAAGATGATGTGTTTACATCCATTCACATTGAAGAATTTGAGTCCGAAGCAAGAGACACGAAGCTTGGTCCGGAAGAAATCACGCGAGATATCCCGAACGTTGGGGATGACGCATTGAAGAACTTGGACGGAGACGGAATTATTCGTGTCGGAGCGGAAGTGACAGATGGAGATATACTGGTCGGTAAAGTCACACCGAAAGGAATGACGGAGCTGTCCGCTGAAGAACGTTTGCTACATGCGATTTTCGGTGAGAAAGCTCGGGAAGTCCGTGACACGTCCTTACGTGTACCGAACGGTGGCGGCGGAATCGTCCACGATGTAAAAGTGTTCAACCGTGAAGATGGCGATGAGCTATCTCCTGGTGTCAATAAGCTTGTTCGTGTGTATATTGTTCAGAAACGGAAAATTTCAGAAGGGGACAAAATGGCCGGAAGACACGGAAACAAAGGTGTCATTTCGAAAATCCTACCAGAAGAGGATATGCCATTTATGCCTGATGGAACGCCAGTTGACATCATGTTGAACCCGCTTGGGGTACCATCTCGTATGAACATCGGGCAGGTGCTGGAATTGCATCTGGGCATGGCTGCCAGAGAGATGGGCATACATGTCGCCACTCCGGTCTTCGATGGAGCGAATGAAGAAGACGTTTGGGAAACGATGACGGAAGCTGGATTAGCCAGAGACGGAAAAACCGTACTATATGATGGCAGATCCGGTCAGCCATTTGACAACCGGGTTTCTGTCGGTGTCATGTATATGATCAAGCTTGAGCATATGGTTGACGATAAACTTCACGCACGTTCGACTGGACCTTATTCACTGGTTACACAGCAACCGCTGGGTGGTAAGGCACAATTCGGTGGACAGCGTTTCGGTGAGATGGAGGTTTGGGCACTAGAGGCTTACGGTGCTGCTTATACCCTTCAAGAGATCTTGACCGTCAAATCGGATGACGTTGTGGGCCGTGTGAAAACGTATGAAGCCATCGTCAAAGGTGAAAATCTACCGGAACCAGGTGTTCCAGAATCATTCCGCGTCTTGATCAAGGAACTGCAAAGTCTCGGCATGGATGTCAAAATGCTGACCGATGAGCAGAACGAAATTGACATGCGGGATTTAGAGGACGATGAGCAAGCTGGAGATCAACTGAACGTTGATTTAGAGCATAAAGAAACATCGGATGAATAATCGTAGCCAGTTGGATGGAAAAGATCGCAGGATAAAATAAGGGAGGTAGGCTCCTTGATTGATGTAAACAGATTTGAGTTTATGAAGATCGGGTTGGCTTCACCGAATAAAATTCGTTCTTGGTCTTATGGTGAAGTGAAGAAGCCTGAAACAATCAACTATCGGACATTGAAGCCTGAAAAAGATGGTCTGTTCTGTGAACGCATTTTCGGACCGACAAAAGATTGGGAATGTCACTGTGGAAAATACAAACGTGTCCGATATAAAGGGGTCGTTTGTGACCGTTGTGGCGTTGAGGTAACAAAATCAAAAGTACGTCGTGAGCGTATGGGGCATATTGAGCTTGCTGCCCCTGTTTCTCACATTTGGTATTTCAAAGGGATTCCGAGCCGTATGGGCCTCGTGTTGGATTTGTCTCCACGGGCATTAGAAGAGGTCATCTATTTTGCCTCTTATATTGTCACAGAACCTGGCGATACACCACTTGAGAAGAAACAATTGCTTTCTGAAAAAGAATATCGTGCGTACTACGATAAATACGGAAATATTTTTAAAGCGCAAATGGGTGCTGAGGCGATCCGTAAACTTCTTCAAGATATCGACATGGATAAAGAAGTCCATGAGCTGAAAGAAGAGTTGAAAACGGCTCAAGGCCAGCGCCGCACAAGAGCAATCAAACGGTTGGAAGTTCTTGAATCGTTCCGCAATAGCGGAAACGATCCATCCTGGATGATCCTTGATGTATTGCCGATCATCCCACCGGAGCTTCGTCCAATGGTTCAGCTGGACGGTGGACGATTCGCGACATCTGACTTGAACGATCTTTACCGTCGGGTCATCAACCGGAACAACCGTCTGAAGAGATTGTTGGATCTAGGTGCTCCGTCGATTATCGTTCAAAACGAAAAACGGATGCTTCAAGAATCTGTCGATGCGCTGATCGATAATGGACGTCGTGGCCGACCGGTGACAGGTCCGGGGAACCGTCCGTTGAAATCTCTTTCCCATATGCTGAAAGGGAAGCAAGGACGATTCCGTCAAAACTTGCTCGGTAAACGGGTCGACTATTCTGGTCGTTCAGTGATCGTCGTTGGACCGAACTTGAAAATGTATCAATGTGGATTGCCGAAAGAAATGGCAATTGAATTATTCAAGCCTTTTGTGATGCGTGAACTCGTCAAAAGAGGGCTTGCCCATAATATCAAATCCGCCAAACGGAATATCGAGCGGTTACGTCCAGAAATCTGGGGTGTGCTGGAGGATGTCATCAAAGAGCATCCTGTGTTGTTGAACCGTGCACCAACCCTACACCGACTGGGTATTCAAGCGTTCGAGCCGAAATTGGTCGAAGGACGTGCGATTCGTCTTCACCCACTTGTTTGTACGGCTTATAACGCAGACTTTGACGGTGACCAAATGGCTGTTCACGTGCCGTTATCACCAGAAGCACAAGCAGAAGCACGAATCCTGATGCTTGCGGCACATAACATTTTGAACCCGAAAGATGGTAAACCAGTTGTTACGCCATCACAAGATATGGTGCTTGGAAACTACTATCTGACAATGGAGCGTAAAAATGCGCTTGGCGAGGGAAGTGTATTCGGAAGCGCAAATGAGGCGCTGATGGCTTATGAAAACGGTCATGTTCACTTGCACAGCCGTGTCGCGCTACACGCAGGGTCTCTGAAAAATCCTCGATTTACTGAGGAACAGAATCAAAAATTGTTGCTGACGACTGTCGGGAAAATCATTTTCAATGAAATTTTGCCACCGACATTCCCATATATGAATGAGCCTAGTAAATCCAACTTACACGAAGAACTTTCGGACCATCACTTTATAGACCCGAAAGATGACGTGAAAAAAGCGTTGGAAGAGCGCGAGTTGAATTTGCCATTCAAAAAAGGAATTCTTGGAGATATCATTGCGGAAGTCTTTAAGTTTTATAAACTTTCAGAGACGTCAAAAATGCTTGACCGCATGAAAGACCTAGGGTTCAGGTATTCGACAAAAGCAGGGATTACCATCGGTGTTTCCGATATTGTCGTGTTAGCGGACAAAGACGAAATACTTGATGACGCACAAGAAAAAGTCGATCGTGTCACGAAACAGTTTAAGCGTGGGTTGATCACGGATAGTGAGCGATATGACCGCGTCATCCAAATTTGGGGAGATGCCAAGGATGAAATTCAAGATAAATTGATGAAGTCCTTAGATCCGTTAAACCCAATCTTCATGATGAGTGATTCCGGTGCTCGTGGTAACCCATCCAACTTCACGCAGCTTGCGGGTATGCGTGGTCTGATGGCCAACCCATCCGGAAGAATCATCGAGTTGCCGATCAAGTCCAGCTTCCGTGAAGGCTTAACCGTATTGGAATACTTTATTTCCACGCACGGTGCCCGTAAAGGTCTGGCGGATACGGCATTGAAGACAGCAGACTCAGGTTACCTGACACGTCGTTTGGTTGACGTCGCACAAGATGTCATCATCCGTGAAAAAGACTGTGGAACCGACCGTGGTATGGCTGTTTCGACCATTCAAGAAGGGAATGAAGTCATCGTTCCGTTATACGACCGCTTAGTCGGAAGAACAGCGTTTAGAGCTGTAAAACATCCGGAAACAGGCGACACAATCGTTCAACGGAATGAGCTGATCACTGAGGATATCGCAGATGAAATCGTTCAAGCTGGAATCGAGGAAGTGACGATTCGCTCCGTCTTCACATGTAATACGCAACATGGCGCTTGTAAGAAGTGTTACGGACGGAATATGGCGACAGGTGACCAAGTCGATGTCGGTGAAGCGGTTGGTATTATCGCTGCACAATCCATCGGTGAACCAGGTACACAGCTGACGATGCGTACATTCCACACAGGTGGGGTCGCTGGGGATGACATCACCCAAGGTTTGCCTCGTATCCAAGAAGTATTTGAGGCGAGAAATCCAAAAGGTCAAGCTGTCATTACCGAAATCAAAGGTAACGTAACCGAAATCAATAATGATAAAGATAAGAAAGAAGTCGTCGTTCAAAATAGCGTAGAGTCCAAGACGTATACCGTGCCATATAACGGCCGTATGAAAGTGGATGTTGGCGATGAAGTCATGCCTGGAGATGCGTTGACCGAGGGTTCCATCGATCCGAAAGAATTGATCGTTGTCCAAGGCACGCAAGGTGTCCAGGAATACTTGTTGAAAGAAGTCCAAAAAGTTTACCGGATGCAAGGGGTTGAAATCAGCGACAAACACATCGAAGTCATGGTCAGACAGATGCTTCGCAAGGTTCGTGTTTATGACGCTGGTGACACTGAGTTGCTTCCAGGTTCACTACTTGAGATCAATCAATTCAAAGAAGCGAACCAACAAGTATTGCTTGACGGAAAACAACCAGCAACCGCAAAACCAGTCATCCTTGGTATCACCAAAGCATCGCTTGAAACAGATTCCTTCTTATCAGCGGCATCGTTCCAGGAGACCACTCGAATCCTGACTGATGCAGCCATTAAAGGAAAATACGATGAGTTACTCGGTTTGAAAGAGAACGTCATTATCGGTAAGCTCGTGCCGGCAGGGACAGGTTTACAGAGATACCGTAAGCTTGAAGGCGAAAAAGACGAAGCCTTCGTAGAGACAGAAGAAGAAATTGTCGAGGAAGCACAAGAAATTTAAACAGGTTGAAGCACCTTGAAAAAGTTTCGTATTATCAATTGACAACATTTTTGGACAGTGATAATATATTCAAGGTGCTTCATATAACCTTGTTACTTTGGAGGATTGCGAGAATGTCTTATGAAAAAGTAGCAGAGGCTAAAAAAAGACTGGTCATCGGCGCCAAACAAGTACAAAAAGCCATGAAAGATGGCGAAGTACAGGAAGTCGTTGTTGCAGAAAATGCTGAACGGCGGGTAACTGATGACATTTTGCTTACCGCAGATCAACTGAATGTTCCGGTTGTCTTTGTCGATTCGATGAAACAATTGGGGAAAGCTAGCGGAATCGAGGTAGGCGCAGCTACAGTGGCTATTAAAAAATAAACTTACACGAGGGAATACGTGTTAAGTTTTGTTTTTTGCCGTAAGATGAACCACCTGGATGTGTGGGATTACAGAATGAAGACAGGAAGGGAGGATACAACATGCCTACAATTAACCAATTGGTGCGTAAAGGACGTCAATCCAAAACTCAAGGTTCTGACTCTCCAGCACTAAACAAAGGTTTCAATACGTTCAAGAAAAAATTCACAGACAACAATGCTCCACAAAAACGTGGTGTATGTACGCGTGTTGCTACGATGACACCTAAAAAGCCAAACTCAGCACTACGTAAATATGCTCGTGTGCGTTTGTCTAACCAAATCGAAGTAACCGCATATATTCCTGGAATTGGACACAACTTACAAGAACACAGTGTGGTTTTGATTCGTGGTGGACGTGTGAAAGACTTGCCGGGTGTACGTTACCATATCGTACGCGGTGCGTTGGACACAGCAGGTGTTGAAGGACGTATGCAAAGCCGTTCCAAATACGGTGCGAAAAAACCTAAAAAATAAGTTGACTCACTGAACGACCTAGGAAGGGAGGAGTATTTATGCCACGTAAAGGAGCCGTACCAAAAAGAGATGTGCTACCTGATCCGATTTATGATTCTAAATTGGTCACACGCCTCATCAACCAAATCATGGTCGATGGTAAAAAAGGTGTTGCCCAAAAGATTCTATATAACGCATTTGAACTAGTCGGTGAACGCACTGGCCAGAATCCAATGGATGTTTTTGAAGAGGCGATGAAAAACGTTATGCCAGTTCTTGAAGTCCGCGCGAGACGTGTAGGTGGTTCAAACTACCAAGTGCCAATGGAAGTTCGTCCGGAGCGTCGTCAAGCATTAGGTCTGCGTTTCATCGTAAACTATTCAAGACTTCGTGGAGAAAAAACAATGGAAGAGCGTCTTGCCAATGAAGTGATGGATGCAGCCAATAACACGGGTGCAGCGGTCAAACGTCGTGAAGAAATGCACAAAATGGCAGAAGCCAACAAAGCATTCGCACACTATCGCTGGTAGGATCATTTTAAAACTAAACCATAGTACACATGCAGAAAGGAGAAATGATTATGCCTAGAGAGTTCTCCTTAGACCGATATCGTAATATCGGGATCATGGCACACATTGATGCCGGTAAGACGACTACAACGGAAAGAATCCTTTTCTATACAGGTAGAATTCATAAACTCGGAGAAACTCACGAAGGTGCATCCCAAATGGACTGGATGGAGCAGGAGCAAGAGCGTGGAATCACGATCACATCTGCTGCGACAACAGCTCAGTGGAATGACCATCGTATCAACATTATCGATACTCCAGGACACGTGGACTTCACAGTAGAAGTTGAACGTTCATTGCGTGTTCTTGACGGTGCGGTCGCTTTGATCGACGCACAGTCTGGAGTTGAGCCACAAACGGAAACCGTGTGGCGACAAGCAACAACTTATGGGGTACCACGTGTCGTATTTGTCAACAAAATGGATAAAGTGGGTGCCGACTTCGTTTATTCCGTAGGTACTTTAAAAGAAAGATTAGGAGCGAATGCGGTTCCTGTCCAACTTCCAATCGGTGCCGAGGATAATTTTGAAGGAATCATCGACTTGGTCGAGATGAAGGCTTATATCTATGAAGATGATCTAGGAACTAGAGCATCCGATACGGAAATCCCTGATGAGTACAAAGATCAGGCTGAGGAATACCGCGACAAATTGGTAGAAGCGGTTTCTGAACTTGATGAAAACTTGATGGAAAAGTACTTGGAAGGTGAAGAAATTTCCAAAGAGGAATTGAAAGCCGGAATCCGTCAAGCGACTGTAGACGTTGAGTTTTACCCAGTATTCTGTGGTTCAGCGTTCAAAAACAAAGGGGTCCAGCTATTGTTGGATGGAGTGGTAGATTACTTGCCATCTCCACTGGATGTACCTCCAATCCAAGGTTTCATACCTGGAACTGAAGAAGAGGTTGTTCGTAAGTCTGATGACAACGAGCCATTCTCTGCTCTAGCATTTAAAGTCATGACTGACCCTTATGTTGGTAAACTTACGTTTTTCCGTGTGTATTCAGGAACGCTAGATAGTGGTTCATATGTACACAACACCATTAAGGATAAACGTGAACGTGTCGGTCGGATCTTGGCTATGCACGCAAACCACAGAGAAGAAGTCAGCACCGTTTATGCGGGTGACATCGCTGCTGGTGTTGGTTTGAAAGATACAGGTACAGGTGAAACACTCTGTGACGACAAGCACAAAGTTATTCTTGAGTCGATGGAGTTCCCTGATCCGGTAATCGCTGTTGCGATCGAACCAAAATCAAAAGCCGACCAAGATAAAATGGGTATGGCACTTGCAAAACTAGCAGAAGAAGACCCTACGTTCAAAACGGAAACGAATGAAGAAACGGGTCAAACGATCATTCACGGAATGGGTGAGCTTCACCTGGACATCATCGTCGATCGTTTGAAGCGTGAATTCAAGGTAGATGCATCAGTTGGTGCGCCACAGGTTGCCTATCGTGAAACCTTCCGTGCGTCTGCTGAAGTTGAAGGTAAATTCGTTCGTCAGTCCGGTGGTCGTGGACAATACGGTCACGTATGGGTTAAATTCGAACCTAACGAAGAAGGAGCAGGCTTCGAATTCGTCAACAACATTGTCGGTGGGGTTGTTCCACGTGAATATATCCCGGCGGTACAATCAGGTATCGAAGAATCCATGGAAAATGGTGTATTGGCAGGATATCCATTAATCGATGTCAAAGCGACACTATTCGATGGTTCTTACCACGATGTAGACTCGAACGAAACAGCGTTTAAGGTTGCTGCTTCCATGGCTTTGAAAGAAGCTAAGAACAAATGTCAACCCGTTCTTTTGGAACCAATGATGAAAGTTGAGATCGTTGTGCCAGAAGAATACATGGGAGACGTTATGGGTGACATCACATCTCGTCGTGGACGAGTCGAAGGAATGGGCAGCCGAGGCAACGCTTCAGTCGTCAATGCCTTTGTACCACTTTCTGAGATGTTCGGTTATGCGACATCCCTTCGTTCAAACACGCAAGGTCGTGGAACCTATACGATGTACTTTGACCACTATGAAGAGGTCCCTAAATCGATCTCTGAAGAAATCGTCAAGAAAAATAGTGGCCAATAATTGATTTTTGTTTCAAAATCATCTATAAAAGTATTGTAAGTTGTTTTCCTTTGATGGTATTCAAAGGACGACCTCACAATATAAATAAAAAACCAATTTTTTAAGGAGGAAATATAAATGTCTAAAGAAAAATTCGACCGCTCCAAGCCCCATGTGAACATTGGTACTCTTGGACACGTTGACCACGGTAAAACTACTTTAACTGCAGCAATCACTACTGTACTTCATAAGCACTATGGCGAAGGTTCTGCTATGGCTTATGACCAAATCGACGGTGCTCCTGAAGAAAAGGAACGTGGAATCACAATCGCAACTTCCCACGTTGAGTATGAAACGGCTAACCGTCACTATGCACACGTTGACTGCCCAGGCCACGCTGACTATGTTAAAAACATGATCACTGGTGCTGCTCAAATGGACGGTGCGATCCTAGTTGTATCTGCAGCTGATGGTCCAATGCCACAAACTCGTGAGCACATCTTGCTTTCTCGCCAAGTTGGCGTGCCAGCATTCGTTGTATTCTTGAACAAAACAGACCAAGTTGACGACGAAGAGCTACTAGAACTAGTAGAAATGGAAGTTCGTGACCTACTAAGCGACTACGACTTCCCTGGCGATGACATCCCAGTTGCTCAAGGTTCTGCTCTAAAAGCACTTGAAGGTGACGAAGAGCACGAAAAAGCAATCCTTGACCTTATGGAAAAAGTTGACGACTACATTCCAAACCCAGAGCGTGACACTGATAAGCCATTCATGATGCCAGTTGAGGACGTATTCTCAATCACTGGTCGTGGTACAGTTGCGACTGGACGTGTAGAGCGTGGACAAATCTCTGTTGGTGACGAAGTAGAAATCATCGGTCTTGCCGAAGAATCTTCTAAAACAACAATCACTGGAGTTGAAATGTTCCGTAAGCTTCTTGACTATGCAGAAGCTGGTGACAACATCGGTGCACTACTACGTGGTGTGTCCCGTGAAGAAATCAAGCGTGGTCAAGTACTAGCTAAGCCTGGTACAATCACTCCACACACAAACTTCAAAGCTGAAGTTTATGTTCTATCAAAAGATGAAGGTGGTCGACATACACCATTCTTCTCTAACTACCGCCCACAGTTCTACTTCCGTACAACGGATGTAACTGGCGTTATTCAACTACCAGAAGGCGTTGAAATGGTAATGCCTGGTGACAACGTTGAAATGGACGTTGAATTGATCTCCCCAATCGCGATTGAAGAAGGAACTAAATTCTCAATCCGTGAAGGTGGACGTACAGTAGGCGCAGGCGTTGTAGCGTCTATCCAAAAATAATTGTACATGTAAAACAAACACCGCCCGGTTGATCGGGCGGTGTTTTTAATTTTGTTTTTCGTTTGGACCATATATCAGGAGTTTGGGCGCAAATAGATAAATTAGGGCACAAATACTTGTTATTCGGATCATATTTCATGAGCGAGGTCGCATATATCTCAAGAGTGGGCACATATATTTCTCTGAAAGTCGCATAAATTTGTAGAGTGGTCGCATATCTCCCGCCGGTGGTCGCATAAATTAGGAGAGTGGGCACATATATTTCTCTGAAAGTCGCATAAATTTGTAGAGTGGTCGCAT
>CALGNY010000071.1 GCA_937958375.1 uncultured Bacillaceae bacterium | reverse complement strand
CAAAGTTCTAAACTTTTCGTTGCAATCTTCTAAACTTTTTGCTTGCAAAACACACTTGCCTTTGATATCTGTGCCCGCTTTTTCGATGCGATGGAAGGGGACGGGGCCCCGCCATTCGTATCGATTAAAGCGTTGGGTTCATGGTACACTTCGCATGCGGCTGAGATGGTTGTATAATTTATTTTTCCCCGCCGCAATCAGATGCACACCATGAACCCCAACAGATGTCAAAGGCGGCGATCAAGAATAAAACGGTATTCATTCAGAAGACCTTAATTTTTTTGTCCAATTTACTGTTGACATTCCAAAAGGCCCATATAACCAACGGAAGGTCGCATATCCTCCCAAATTACCTCACCCTATGAACCGCCCCGATCATGCGGGTAAAAGGCTTCAGGATTAATAAAAATAGCACACCGACTGCTAAGTTATATAAAAAGGCCAGCACGACGATGGCTTGTTTAGGGTCCGCCGCAAAACGAACCGATAGATCCGCCAATGCTTGTCCAACGAGCGGGTGGAAAAATATCATTCCGCCTATTACATTTACCCATAAATGGATATAAGCAATGATCCTGACTGATGTCGTATGCGTTAAGCTCATCAACAGAACCGTCACGCATGTCCCTATATTGGCACCTAACAGCAAGTAATAGATATCGATCAGAGGGATTTTCCCGGCACTTGAAAAGCTCATCAGGATGCCAGTAAACGCGGTAGATGACTGGATCACTGAGGTGACCGAGACGCCAAATAGGAATAATCCAAGTGGTTGGTTGGTCTGTCCGTTATTCAACGTCGCATAAACGCTGGAAGGTACTTGATTGGCTAGGTTTTCTAAACCACCGAGTGCACTGAAAATAACTCCCAGTCCAAATAAAATCGTTCCAAGCAAAAAATAGAGTCGCTTTCGCACGAATAAAAACAGAAATCCTAGTAAGAGACTGGCAATCATCAATTGTTCGTTATTCCAAATAAATAATTGTGCGGTCAAGGTTGTCCCGATATTCGCACCAATAATATAGCAAATCGCAAAAGGGATACTGAGCTGGTAGGCAGCATAGAAGGATATGAGCAAAGCTATCGAAACCGAACTGCTTTGAAGAATTAAGGTAAATAGGAATCCGATCGCCAATCCAACAAAAATCGATTGGTTCGGTTTCACTTGTTGAAGCTGGTTTTTACTTAAGTTTTCAAATCCGATGCGCATCAAAATCATACCAAACAGAAACACTGCAACGTACGTCAAGAGCATCAATGAGAACAGATACATAACATTCACCCCAATACATTCTATGTTGAATAGACATGTACATGCCTGCTTTTGGAAACTGTTCATTGACCAATGAATTAATTTTTAATATAATAAACGAAGATGTGTATAGCTTGTGCACATTGTGTCACTTTTTTGGTTTCAGTTGGAGGGAGGGTTGAGCATGTCTAATAATCAAACTCGCGTTAGAAAGAATGAGTCTATTGAGGATGCTCTTCGACGCTTTAGACGATCCGTTTCTAAAAATGGAACATTGTCTGAGTATCGTAAGCGTGAATATTATGAAAAACCTAGTGTAAGACGTAAGAAAAAATCAGAAGCTGCACGGAAACGTAAAAAGTAAAAGAGGGTGTAAATGTTCATGTCTCTACTTGAACAATTAAACGCGGATATGAAACAAGCGTTAAAGAATAAAGAAAAAGAAAAACTTTCCGTTATTCGAATGGTTAAGTCATCTTTGCAGAACGAAGCAATCAAAAAGCAAGCGGATTTGACTGAAGAGGAAGAACTTCAAGTCCTAACCCGCGAAGTCAAGCAAAGAAATGACTCCCTCCAAGAGTTCCGAAAAGCGAATCGTGAAGATTTGGTCGATCAGGTTGAACGTGAATTGGCCATTATCCAAGCTTATTTGCCAGAGCAGTTATCTGATGAAGAACTAGAAAAAATTATTGTAGAAACGATTGATGAACAACAAGCTGTTTCCAAAAAAGATATGGGGAAAGTGATGAGCGCAGTGATGCCCAAAGTTAAAGGCCAAGCTGATGGCTCAAAAGTCAATCAAATCGTAATGAAACACTTACAATAAACCAACAACCCAATTTGACTGATTGAGTCAAATTGGGTTTTCATTTTATGTCGGGCTGGTTGATGGATGGCAACATCGTCACAGAAAGTTAGAAAAACGACATATTTTCAATAAATCATGAAACTTCTAATTGTGCTTCTCCGTATATATAGTAAAATAGTAACTAACCGTCTGAAAAGGCTGGAGAAGGGAGTGAATCAAGTTGCGCAAGAACCTTTTGGCGGTGTTCATTCTTGTGTTATCTTTCTTGTGGCTGAATCAAGCATCCATCTTTGCAAATGATGATCCTGAAACGTCCACATTGGTCTACGTGATCCCAGTTGAAGAAGAAGTGGAACGGGGCTTAGTGGCATTTCTCGATCGAAGCATACAGGAAGCTGAGGAAGCGTTTGCAGATCAAATCGTGTTTGAAATCAATTCACCAGGTGGCCGGGTAGATTCTGCCGGAGATATTGCGACGTTAATATCGAGCACAAACATCCCAACTGCTGCCTATATTGTGAATGAAGCGCTCTCAGCGGGATCATACATAGCTTTGCAAGCAGACGAGATATACTTTCAGCCAGGAGCTACGATGGGAGCCTCTGGAGTGATTACCGGAGATGGAAATGCAGCTGATGAGAAAGCTCAGTCGGCTTGGATTGCGGCAATGACTGCTGCAGCCGATAAAAACGGAAGAGATCCTTTATACGCTCAAGCGATGGCTGACCCGAGCATCGATTTACCAGAATATCGGGCAGGTGAAGGAAAGTTTCTGACACTGCGAGCGAATGAAGCCATGGAAGTCGGTTATGCTGAGGGAATAGCAGCCGATCGTCAAGAACTGTTCGAGCAGATGGAAATAACGAACCCAACAATCACGGAAACGGAACCAACCTTTTCAGAAAACTTGGCACGTTTTATTACCAGTCCCGTTGTCATTCCAATTCTTTTATCCGTAGCCAGTATCGGATTGATTGTTGAATTATATTCCCCAGGTTTTGGTGTTGCTGGTGGTATGGGGATTGCCGCACTGATTTTGTTTTTCTACGGGCACCTTGTTGCAGGGCTGGCCGGTTATGAAACACTGATCTTAGTGCTGATCGGGATTGTCTGTATTGTGTTAGAAATATTCTTGCCGAGTGGAATCCTTGGCATTGTCGGTGGCGGGGCTATACTCGGTGCCATGTTAACTTCAGGGGCAGACATGGGTCATATGGCTTTCAGTATTGGAATCGCTCTGCTTATTGCGATTATCTTAGCCGCGTATTTATTCAAAAAAATAGATACCGATCGAGGGATTTTCCGATACCTCGTTTTGAAAGATCAGACCTCGACAGAAAAAGGCTATATATCTAACGCCAACCGAATGGAACTGATCGGTAAAGAAGGTACTGCGCTGACTTATTTAAGACCTTCAGGAACCGCGATCATTGACGATGAACGATTAGATGTCGTAACGGAAGGTTCATTTATTGCCCAAGGTCAGCCAATAAAAATTGTGAGAGTAGAAGGTTCTCGACTTGTTGTTCGAGAAATTCATAAAGAAGATTAAAAACATAGGAGGAATTTTCATGGAATTTTCAGAATTATGGCCACTCATATTAGTCGCCATCATCATTATCGCCATTGCGATTTTATTCACCTTTGTTCCAGTCACACTCTGGATTAGCGCGCTAGCCGCTGGTGTAAGAGTCAGTATCTTTACATTAGTTGGTATGCGCTTACGTCGGGTCGTCCCGAAAATGGTCATCAATCCGTTAATCAAATCGCATAAAGCCGGATTGAATGTCAATACGAACCAATTAGAGAGTCACTATTTAGCAGGTGGTAATGTCGACCGGGTCGTTAACGCATTGATTGCGGCTCAACGTGCGAATATTGAATTGAGTTTTGAACGTTGTGCAGCGATTGACTTAGCTGGACGTGACGTGCTTGAAGCGGTACAAATGAGTGTTAACCCGAAAGTGATCGAAACGCCATTCATCGCTGGTGTGGCTATGGATGGTATCGAAGTAAAAGCGAAAGCCCGTATTACAGTACGTGCAAATATTGACCGCTTAGTCGGGGGTGCCGGAGAAGATACGGTAATTGCACGTGTCGGTGAAGGTGTCGTCAGTACAATTGGTTCTTCAGAGAGCCACGGTCAAGTGTTAGAAAACCCTGATCGTATTTCTAAAAACGTATTAGGTAAAGGTTTGGATGCAGGTACGGCTTTTGAAATCCTATCGATTGATATCGCAGACGTAGATATCGGCAAAAACATCGGTGCGATCCTACAGACAGACCAAGCGGAAGCCGACAAGAACATTGCGCAAGCGAAAGCCGAAGAACGTCGTGCGATGGCAGTTGCCCAAGAGCAAGAAAACATTGCCAAAGTACAAGAAATGCAAGCGCAAGTGGTCGAAGCCGAAGCACTTGTTCCACAAGCTCTATCCGAAGCATTGCGTAGTGGAAACATGGGTGTCATGGACTATGTCAACTATAAAAACGTGATGGCTGATACGGACATGCGTGATATGATCAGTAAAATCAGCCAAGATGAAAAGGATCACGGAAACGATAACAAATAAGAAATGATGGTCTTCTCGCAAAAGGAGCGTGAAGCATTGTGGAAGGCATTTTAGACGCAATTTTCAGTAACATTTTTATCATATTGGCTCTTCTGGCAGGTTTATTTGGTTTTTTCAAAACGGAAGAAAAGAGAGATGAAAATCCGAACAAACCAGAGTGGAGAGATCCCGAACAACAGCAATCTCGCCAACCTCGGCAGCAAGGGACTTTTCAGGAGCAATATGAAACCATTAAAGAAGATGTTCAACAAACGGTTGAGGATATTCAGACAGACGCATCGAATGAATGGTATCAAGCTTTGGAGAACACGCAGAGAAATTTAGAGAGTTCCTTAGAAGATACGAAACGGATGAATATGTCTGATGCGATCAAATCAGCATCGATCGTACCGAAAGATCGTGCTGGCAAACCGGAAATTTCAGTTCGTGAAAACTTTTCGCGCAAACGCCTTGTCGAAAGTTTAATCATGAGTGAGGTACTTGATCGACCAAAGGCCCAACGCCGAAACAATATCTAATGAATGTTTACAGCCCATCCGATGATTAACGGTTGACTTAATCGTCGGGTGGGCTTTTTTGTTTGAATCTTTATGTATGTAGATTCGAAAACTTCCTGTACCTTACTTCAGTAATTTCCTTCCGAAGTCTTCAATTCAAATCCTCTCATTTCATCAAAAACAAAAACTTTTTCCGTACTTCCCACAACTATTCAACCAAATGAGCCTGTCCTTAGTCGTACGGTCGTTTGAAAAATCACTTGATGAAGTTCATTTTCATGTGTGATAGATTCAGTGTTTTACTCATACATTGTAGATGATAGGGGGAAATGAGATGAAACGAATCAGGCGCGCCATGAATCAATGGTTGACACAGCAGGCTCAACTTCCCAAAGATGTCATTTACGATTATCCGCGAATGACGTTAATTGGACATATCCATTTATATATAGAAAATCATAAAGGGTTAAAACAATTTCAAGATCATCAAATCATCGTAAATCAAAATGATGGTCAAATCATTATCGTAGGAAAGAACTTGGTAATCAAAAATTTGTTGAAACAGGAAATTGTCATCGAAGGAACGATAATTTCGGTTACCCAAAAACCGTTAGAGGGGTGAGCTAATCATTAATAAGCAAAGTCGGTTATTGTATGGAAAAGTATATGTAAAAGTGAAAAGTAATCAAATTGAAGCCTATCTCAATCGCTTGCTTGAGGAAAATATTCCTATTTACCAGCTGAACCGGACTTCCTCCGACGAAGTAACTTTTCAAGTGACATATAAGGATTTGCACATATTGAAGCGATATCGAAAAAAGTATCAGTGTAACATCAAATTCACCAAAGGAACGGGGTTTCCTAAATTTTATGAACGCCGTAAAATGTTGATTCCTGTTTTCATCAGCATCGGAATTAGCCTGATGCTCATATTCTGTTTGTCCAATTTGATTTGGACGGTAACCATTCATGGGGGTTCACAGGAATCGCGATATGAGGTCAAAGAATTAATTGATTCACTTGGTCTAAAAGAAGGGAAATGGCTCCAACAAGCCGAAAGTATCAGTACAATCGAAAGAGAGATCATGAACACGGTGGAAGAGATTTCTTATGTAGGGATTGAGCGACAAGGAACAGCCTACTACATACAAATTGAAGAAAGCGAAGAAGAATTGGACAATCCTACTGATGAGCCGAGCCACCTAGTCGCAACAAAGTCTGGAACGATCCAGTCAGTTTATATTACCGATGGACGACCGCTCATCGGTATCAATGATGTGGTGAATAAAGGAGATCTTTTGGTGTCCGGATTTTTGGACGAGGATGAAGAAGTGTTAACTCAGTCAAAAGGAGAAGTTTGGGCAGAGGTTTGGTATCATTTAGATGTACGGATCGACCTCCAAAAAGAAGCCCTGATGCTCTTGCCTGATCCAGAGACAGGCTATTCCCTACATTTTGGAGATCGTGCGTTATGGAAAGATGAAAAAGACATGAGGCTATTGTATGAAGAAGAGAAGCCGTTCTATTTTTTTAAATGGAAATTACCGATTTATCTGACGAAAAAAATGTATCATGACGAAGAGCCGTCAACCCTTGAAATCGAATGGGACAACCACTTGGATGAGATCGTCGAAGAGCGCTTGAAAAGAGAGCTTGGACAATCCATTGAATTACAGTATCAAAAAGTTTTGCACGAAGATATAGACAGTGATAAAGTTGAACTAGAAATGTTTGTAAAAGTGTTAGAAGAGATATCGACTCAACAAATCATTAATCAAGGAGACTGATGTATGCAAGAGAGTAAGCAAACGATTGACCTTCATTCTGAAGATCATCAAAATACATTAAGTTTATTTGGGACGAACGATCGCAACATCAAACAAATCGAAGAATATCTTCCCGTCACCATCCTGACAAGAGGTGGCCAACTCCAAATCACCGGCAATAAAGAAGACGTCGCCGTCGTTGAATCCTTATTGAAAGCTGTCATGAAAATCATTAAAAAAGGGATTAACGTGACGGAGCGGGATATCATTTATGGGATTGATTTGGCCAAGCAAGGAAAGATTGAACAGTTTGAAACCCTATTTGAAGATGAAATCACACGGAATCAACAGGGCAAACCGATTCGTGTAAAAACATTAGGTCAACGGGATTATGTTTCGTCCATCAAGACGAAAGATCTGGTGTTTGGGATCGGGCCAGCTGGGACTGGGAAAACCTATCTTGCAGTAGTCATGGCGGCCAAGGCGCTCCGAAATGGTGAAGTCAAACGAATTATTTTGACACGTCCCGCCGTTGAAGCAGGGGAAAGCCTCGGCTTTTTACCAGGAGATTTAAAAGAGAAAGTAGATCCTTATTTGAGACCGCTATATGATGCGCTTCATGATGTTTTTGGAGCTGAGCATACCGGTCGTCTGATGGAACGGGGAACCATCGAAATTGCTCCGCTAGCTTACATGCGCGGAAGAACATTGGATGATGCATTTGTCATTTTGGATGAAGCACAGAACACCACACCTGAGCAAATGAAAATGTTCCTGACTCGTTTAGGGTTCGGGTCCAAAATGGTCATTACGGGTGATGTCTCGCAAATCGATTTACCAAAAGGAAAGATTTCCGGGTTAAAAGTGACCGAACAGAAACTGAAAAAAATTAAGGGCATTGCGTTTAATTATCTGAAAGGTTCTGATGTGGTTCGTCACCCACTCGTCCAACGAATCATTGAGGCTTACGATGAATAAAAAAAGTTTATAAATAAAGTGGGGATGTTATGGAATACGGGAGAAAGAAGTGGTTAGGTAAACGGGACAGGCCTTCATTGAATGTATCGGCAGTTATCTGTAGTATCAGTATGCCTGCCCTATTTATCATGGTTTTGGTTTTTCAATATTTCCAAGGCGAAAAATCACTGCATTTAACGGTCGTGATGAGTATTTTCGCTGGATTTGTTTCCATTTTGATGATTAAGGAAATTAATCATTATAAGGAATGGACAAAAAATATGGCCATTTCCATGGTTTTGTTGAATGTGGGTATGTATGTGTTATTGTTGGCCACATCAGCATTTGGGCCGCAACATGAAGCATTATTTTATTTAGTCCCAATTGCTGCGTATTCCATTTTGTCCAAAAGATTGATCAGCGAACGGTATGCTGTCTTATCGGCAGTTTGGATGGCGTGGATTGGCGCAAGCGTATTTCACGTCGGATTCTCACCCGAATTTATGTTGACTGCAATTTATTTTTTGATTTCGCAATTGGTGGCCGTTTATTTCTTCACATCGTTCTTGGACCGTGTCGCACTACTCAAGACGGCAAGCACATTGTTTTTGGTGCATGTCATTTTGATCGTATCATTTACGATTCCGGTTGCAACTGAATTCTTCACGTGGGACTTGATGCTGGCCATTTTGTTTGCAGGATTATCTGTCGTCGTGTCAGTCGTTCTTGCATTAGGTTTATTGCCACTTTTTGAAGCCGGCTTTAACTTGCTGACCGAATCTAGATTATTGAATTTATCAAACCCGAACCATCCATTACTGAAAAAAGTACTGGTCGAAGCACCGGGAACATATCACCATAGCGTAATGGTTGCCAATTTGAGTGAGTCAGCATGCGAAGCGATTGGCGCCAATGGGTTGCTCGCAAGAGTCGCGGCCTATTACCACGATATCGGAAAGGCATTTCGACCGGATTATTTTATTGAAAATCAGCAAAATATAAGTAATCCACATGATGAACTGGATCCAAAAGAAAGTGCCAAAATAATTTTGGCCCATGCTGTAGAAGGTGCGGAAGTGCTAAAGGAATATAAACTGCCGCAAGAAATCATTGATATCACCAAGCAACATCATGGCACAACCTTGTTGAAGTATTTTTATTATAAAGAAAAAGAACAAAATCCTGAGGTCAACGAAAAACTTTTCCGGTACGCTGGGCCGATCCCGCAAACGAAGGAAGCGGCAGTCATCAATATTTGTGATTCAGTCGAAGCGGCTGTGCGTTCGAAAAAGAATCCGACGAAAAGTGAAATTCGCAAATTGGTACGATCGATCATCAACAGTCGTCTGACGGATGGTCAGCTGGATGAAAGCCAATTAGCAATCAGTGACTTAAAAAAAATAGAGAATTCAATCTGCCATGTGTTAAGTGGGATTTTTCATGAACGGATTGAATATCCATCCAAGAAAAAACAATCCACCGAACGGATCAAGGAGGCTAGATGATGAATATCGATATTATGGATGAAACGAATCAATTAACCGAAGACCAAGAAGAATTGCTTCACAAGCTGCTTGCGTACGCGGCGAAACAAGAAGAGATTTCAATGGACTCAGAGCTGTCCGTGACCATCGTCGATAACGAATCGATTCAACAGATCAATAAAGACTATCGTGAAAAAGATATGCCTACCGATGTCATTTCTTTCGCGTTGGAAGAACAAGGAGAAGAAGAAATTGAAATCCGAGGAGACGACTTGCCTAGACACCTCGGCGACATTGTCATCTCGATCGATAAAGCAATTGAGCAGGCGAAAGAATATAATCACTCCTTTGAACGTGAACTAGGCTTTCTTGCGGTTCATGGTTTTTTGCATTTACTTGGATATGATCATATGTCAACCGCTGAAGAAAAAGAAATGATGGAACGACAGGACAATTTATTAAACGATTTTGGACTTACGAGAGATGGGAACTAAAGATCGAATCGGTCTGAAGCACGCAATCGCAGGTATCTTTACCGCTTTAAAGTCCGAATACAACATGCGCGTCCATTTCATCATCATGTTTATCGTCATTTTCTCAGGTCTCTTTTTCAAGATCACTGTATTGGAATGGCTCTTTGTCATTCTTGCGATTGGATTGGTTTTAGCATTGGAACTCATCAATACAGTTGTTGAACTGATCACCGATGTATTATATAAGGAAAGGCATGAAACGGCAAAAAACATTAAAGATATCAGTGCAGCAGCCGTACTCGTTGCAGCCATCTTCGCAGCGATGGTTGGTGTGATTATATTTTTACCAAAAGTCATTGAGTTTTTGAATCAGTTATTTTGAAGCTTTTGTGCGAGCACAAAAGCTTTTTATTTTCATGGAAGCGAATTTGATTTACGAAAAACGGATGCTAACTGTTGATAAATTGAGTCTGACTGCTGATAAACGAGGTCTGACTGCCGATAGCCGCGTTGTAACTGCCGATAAACTCAGTCTGACTGTCGATAACCGCGTTGTAACTGC
>CALGNY010000070.1 GCA_937958375.1 uncultured Bacillaceae bacterium | reverse complement strand
TCATTAATCCTCTTTACCCTTTTTACGGTCAATCGTTCCTTCCTTATAATCATCGGAAACTTGCTCACGTGTTTCTTTCATGCCCTCTTCAAATTGAGCATCATCAAAGTCACTTTCCGCTACCTTTTTACTGTCTTTCGGATCGTATTTATTATTTTTCTTCGCCATGATTAACCTCCATTCATTCTGATTATTTTTAGTATGAACAGAATATTGAATCATACACGAATCATCTTCCCGTTACGTTCGATCCGAAAACAAGATGACTTACCCACCAAAAAACAAGTCAAAGACATTTCCGGCGGTCGATGTCTGTTTATTGTACAGCTCGGAATAGCCGCAGTTTTTGCAAAATACGACCTGAAACTTATTATGCTGAACGTCAAATACTTTCGACAAACCTGATCCCGTCGTCGCAATTTCCTTCGTTCCAGCATCTCTGCTTCCGCATTTGATACAACCTTTTGATTCCATTCGTATTCCCCCTTATAAATGATTATATTATTGAATTCGTAAAAAATCCCATCTCGTAACGATGCCTAACAATTTTTCATCCATTGACCCGCTATGGGTGATCAGCAATGCATCTATTTTAATGCCATCATCCAAATTATCCTTAAATATTTCTTTTGCATCATAAATGGACATTTCTCGATCGATAAATTCAAAATTATGTTTTTCTTCCTCATAATCAATCACTTGATGTAATACGGTTTCCTCGAATGAAATGATTTCTTCTTCCACCATCCTGGATAACCAGTTGGCGATCCCGCTTTCCGATAAGAGCCCAATGAACTGCTCTCCATCATAGACAGGAAATTGCGTATAGTCCTCTTCCCGCATCGTTCGTAAAATGGTTGCTAGCGAATCAGTGGATTGAAAAGTAGCCACCTCTTTCTGAAACGTCGGAAAGACCTTCTTCGGATGAATCACCTTTTCCTCGATCAATTCAATCTTTTGTACTGTCGACTCATGAGGTTCTGCAATCGTAAACTCTGGATTGGTTGATTGATGGACAATCGCGTTTCGTAAGTCCGCAAATTCACGCAAATCATTTTCAAATCGTCTGACGGCTGCATTCTTTTTGGCTGATTCTTTCACCAAAAAACTGAACGTCTTATATTCATCATGACTAGTTTGGTTTCTTAATGCTTTTTCGATTCGATTAAATGACGCCAAATATCGATCAGATCGCTCCCCCATCTGATTCACTCCATTCATTTTTTCTCTGTTATTCTCTTTCGACGAATTAGTAGAGAAATCCTATCTCAATAAGTCATGAAAAAAGCTATCGCAGATAACGATAGCTTTGGTCATTACTCGACTTGCCCCTTTGCAGCCAATACCAATAAGGTTCCTTTAAAGTGTTCATAAACAAAATGCCATAACTCGGACTCTTCTTTGTATCGGCGAGTCAATTCCTTGATCATTTCACCTTGTTTTTCTTTAAAGTTCGGATCGTCCTTAGGCGGTAAACTATCCCGGAAATCATCCACAATCTGTTGAACTTCCGGCGCACGTGGCCCCCACTTGCCGACAAGTTCCCCATCGTCATTCAAAATGAGGACGATTGGAATGGCTCGTCCACCATTCGTCAAATGCCGATCGATCAAATCGGTATCAGCATCACGTAATGTCACACGCGTTTCGATACCTGCCGCTTCAGAAAGCTTTCGAATGACTGGGTTGATCATCATCGCATCCCCACACCAATCTTCGGTAATGATCAAAAAATGAACTGGGAACTTTTTTAACTGCTCAGCGAAACCATCATCCGGGAGCTCAAAGTTTTCATAAACCTGAAAACTTTCTTCCTTTAGCTTACTCATATTTTCCATGTATTCTTGAATCGTTTGGCCTTCTTCAAAATACTGCTGTTCTGTTTTCATCGTGTCCCCTCACTCTATGATATTTTTGAGTACCTGATTTAAGTATGACCCATCTATGGTGTCAACCGCAACTAGTTGGCATCAGCATTGGTTTCTAGGGTAATCATTGATAATTTTTTCAAAAAATAACCTAACTTGAATGTTGAGGCATCGTGAAGGATTCCACCCCCATTTCGTCGAATATATTAATATCATGCAAATTTTTCCGAATTGTATTTATTTTTTATAAAGTTTCATATAGATTAGAAATTAGAGGTTATTCGAAGCTTAGGAGGGTGAGGATGATTGAGTAAATACACAAAGCCAGAAAAAAGCTGGATGATGTATGATATGGCTAATTCCGCCTATTCCATCGTCATTACGACAGCTATCTTTCCGATTTATTATAAGGCCGTTGCGGATAATGCAGGCGTTGACTCAGCCGATTCAACAGCTTATCTGGGCTACACGATTTCGATTGCTACGTTTATATTGGCCATGCTCGGACCGATCCTCGGATCTGTGGCAGATTTCAAAGGGATGAAGCGCAAGTTTTTCTTGTTCTTCTTCTTGCTTGGAACCCTTTCGACCATCGGGTTGGTATTCGTTCCAAGTGACAATTGGCTACTGTTGCTGATCGTTTATACATTGACCGCCATTGGTGCAAGGGGTGCGAACCTGTTCTATGATGCCTACTTAGTCGATGTGACCGAGAAGAAGAATATGGATGATTTATCCGCTAAGGGATTCGCCATTGGATACATAGGTAGTGTCATTCCGTTTGTCATTTCCATTGCCGTCATTACGCTTTCCCAGATGGAAATTTTGCCGCTTTCTGTTACGGCGGCGAGTAAAATTGCATTCTTCATTACAGCGGTATGGTGGATTGTATTTTCAATTCCAATGTTGAAAAACGTGAAGCAAAAGCATTGGGTCGAACGGAAACCACGAATTGTTGCTAACAGCTTTAAAGAACTCAAGAAAACATTCTTGGATATTACCCAACATAAAGCGATCTTGATTTTCTTAATTGCTTATTTCTTCTATATCGATGGAGTCGGCACCATCATTTCGATGTCTACCGCTTACGGTTCAGATGTGGGCCTGGGAGCAACTGATTTGATTATCGCACTCCTTGCGGTACAAGTCGTCGCAGCGCCGTTTGCCGTGCTATTCGGTCGGTTGGCCAATAAGTTTGGCGCCAAGCGAATGATTTATGCCGGAATCATCATTTACACATTCGTATGTACGTATGCGTTATTTCTTGAAACGGTCCTTGATTTCTGGATTTTGGCCATGCTCGTCGCTTCCGCTCAAGGTGGTATTCAAGCATTAAGCCGTTCGTATTATGCGCAAATGGTACCGAAAGAGAAATCAAATGCATTCTTCGGCTTTTATAATATTTTCGGACGGTTTGCCGCTGTGACCGGACCATTTCTAGTCGGTTTGACATCGCAATTGACAGGGAATTCATCTTACGGCGTGTTCAGTCTCATTATCTTGTTCGTCATTGGATTTATCGTTTTACTCTTCGTTCCGGATCATCAAGCACAAAACAGAAAAGCAGCTTGAATGATTTACTATAATGCAGTCATTTTTACGCCATACAGGGACCCCCTTCTGTATAGCGATTTTTTTCGGGAACTTTATTGCTGGTCCATTTGGATCACTTCAATGGATCGACCAAATAATCGTCATGGTTAGATGACATCACCAACAGAATCGACTGAGTAACGTTCTGCTTTTTCAGCCATCTCGAGTAAAGGATTTTTTTGTTGGTTTTCCCTTAAAGCATATTCTCGAATCGCTGCACGAACAATCTCCGCTTCAGAGCAGCCTTTTTGGGAGGCAAGTTCTTTGAATAGCCGTTCATCTTCTTCCGTTAAATGATATTGCCTTCTTTTCATTGATTGATCCATACAATCCCTCCTACACACTTATTATAAAATAAGAGCGTAGCATTAAGTAGTGATAAACGGTGCTCCTATTTTCTTTATTGACTTTGACCTAAAAATAGCGTACATTACGTATTGGGCGAACAATTTAGTTTAAATATAAAATAATGTTCGCTTTTAAAGGAGAATTGTGATGAATAATGTATTCGACTATGAAGATATTCAGCTGATTCCGAAAAAATGTATCGTGACGAGCCGCTCTGAATGCGACCCGGCGGTGACTTTAGGCGACCATCAATTTAAATTACCGGTTGTACCTGCGAATATGCAGACGGTGGTCGATGAAAACGTCGCGATCTTTTTAGCCGAAAATAATTATTTTTATGTCATGCACCGTTTCGAACCTGAAACGCGTTATGACTTTATCAAAGATATGCATGAACGCGACCTAATTGCTTCGATTAG
>CALGNY010000069.1 GCA_937958375.1 uncultured Bacillaceae bacterium | reverse complement strand
ACAAAAAAAGATGTTTCGAATCACCCTTCGAAACATCTTTTTATATTATTGACAGCCCGGACAAAGACCGTACACTTCAAATTTGTGGTTCTCGATCATAAAGCCTTTAAAGTCTGGTTCGATGACATCCATCGGGCACGTTTCGATGGATTTTGTTTTGCCGCAGCCGTTGCAAATGAAATGATGGTGATGGTGTTCATGGCCACAGGCAAACCGAAAGTGTTTTTCTCCTTGTAGCTCGGTCGCTTCAAGGATGTGGAGGTCATGATACAAATGCAGATTTCGATAGATTGTATCGTAGCTGATTCCCGGATATTTTTCACTCATATTCTCCAACAAATCGCTAGCTGTCCGGTAACCATCGGAGGCTTCGAAATACTCCAATATATCCTTTCGCTTATCGGTATATTTATAGCCTTTTTCCTTCAATCGTTCCAATGCATCGGTTAGATTCATGACCGTTCACCTCCCCTTTTCCCTGATCCGTTTATCTTTTTAACCAATAAGGTCAGTCCCAATAAAATCGATGCTGTCATCACTATGGTTCCTCCCGGTGGTATTTCCAGGTAATAACCGGAAACCAAGCCGATGATGACGGCTGCCTCTCCATATAGGATACTGTACCAGATCGTTTGTTTAAAGCTTTTCGCAACCCGCATGCTCGTTGCTACCGGAAGTGTCATCAGTGCAGAAACGAGCAGAACACCGACAATCCGGATGGAAGCAGCAATGACCAGGGCGACAAGGATGACGAAGACGTAATGAACCGTCCGTGCCCGGATTCCCGATACGCGTGCGAATTCTTCATCAAACGATAGGGCGAGTAATTTTTTATATAAAATAAATACAAAAATGACGACAACAACCGCCGTGATCGAAATCAATATCAGGTCTTTGCGGCTGATCGCTGCAACCGACCCGAACAAATAGGTGAAGATATCCGTATTGATTCCATTGGCCAGTGCAATGAAGATAATCGCCAGTCCGACACCGAGCGAGTGGATGATCGGAATCGCAATTTCCTGAAATCCCTGATAGACGGAGCGTAATTTTTCAATGACAATCGCACCTGCTACCGAAAATATCATTCCGAAATGGAAGGGGGTGAGCATGACAACGGGCGATTGTTTTTGCAAAAACATCCCGAACGCAATTCCCGCCAATGTAACGTGGGAGAGGCCGTCTGCGATTAATGCTTGCCTGCGGACAACGATAAATGCACCCAGAAGAGGCGCGATCAATCCGACAAGCAAGCCGGTGATGAATGTGTTTCGTAGTAATTCATAATTTAAAATGGCTTCGATCAAACGAGTCCCCTCCTTTTTGTAACCTTTTAATGATCATGCGTGATAACATGCAAATCATGACCGTAAAATCGTGATCTTTCTTCATTACTCAGTTGTTCGAATTCTCCTGGGTCGCCATGGTAATGGATGGTCTTATTCAAGCAAAGAAGATCATTGACTTGTGTTGTAATCGTGCCAATATCATGCGACACCAATAGGAGCGTAATGCCTAGTTCCTTATTTAACTTCGAAAGTAATTGGTAAAATTGTTGGACATTATCGGTATCGATTCCGACTGTCGGTTCATCTAGTATCAGTAATTCTGGCTGGCTGACGAGTGCCCGGGCGATAAAAATACGCTGCTGCTGTCCGCCAGATAGATCGCCGATGTTTCGGTCGGCAAACTCTTGCATATTAACGTGCGTTAATGCTTTTATAATTCGTTTATCATTCTTTTTCGATGATTGAAAGAAGGTGGTTTTATCCGATAATCCCATACCGACCACTTCTCTTGCCGTGGCAGGGAATCCCCGGTTAAAACTGTTTGCTTTTTGTGAGACAAAGCTAATATGCCCTCGGTTTTTGAATTGCTGGACGGGCTTTCCGAAAATTTCAATCGAGCCTTCTTGTAATTTTTCAATCCCAAGAATCAATTTGATGATCGTTGTTTTCCCTGAACCATTGGGGCCAACGAGACCGACAAATGATCCCTCATCTACATCAAAGCTTACATTTTCAAGTACGTCATGCTGATCGTATCGATGAAAAACGTTACGGACTGTCACGAGTGGTTTAGCCATTCAATCCCTCCTTATTGTTTCGTTAATCGGATCGTTTCAATATTTTCTCTCATCAAATCAAAATAGTTTTCACTCGCACCCACATTCTCTTCGGTTAAGGATTCGAGCGTGTGTATATAAAGGACGCGCAATTCCATTTCCTCAGCAATCGTCTGGGCGAGACGGTCTTGGCTATTCGATTCCAATATGATGTGGTCGATATCCAATTCACCCACTTGATCAAAAATCTCTTGTAATTCTTTTTGCGAAGGTTCCTGTGATGAAGAGACACCACGAACGGATAATTGCTCGATGCCATATCGCTCGGTCCAATAGCCATACGCTTCATGGGTCACAAACAATACATAGTCTTCCCCTTGCAACGCTTGGAATTCTTCATCCAATTGTTCCAGCTCTGCTTTTAGCTCTTCTGTATTTTCTTTAAAAACTTCCTCATGTTCCGGATAAAGTTCAGCCAATCGATCCGAGGTGATATCTGCCGCTTGACTCATCCGAAGTGGATCCAGCCAAAAATGTGGATCGACGTCATGATGATGGCCTTCGTGTTCGCCGTGTTCATGCTCGGCATGATCGTGATCACTCGTATGATCCGCAAACAACTCCTCATGCTCTTCTAATGTGAAAATCGTTACGCCTTCATTCGATACGGCATTCGCCAATGTTTCCCCGAAAGCTTCCATGCCTGCTCCGATATAGAAAAAGGCATCGTGCTCGGAAAGCTCAATCATTTTTTTCGAGGACGGCTCATACACATGCGGATCGGTTCCAGGTGGCACAACCGTTTCGACGGTTACCAGATCGCCTGCAATTTCTGAAACCAAAAATTTAAGCGGGTACATCGAGGTCGCCACCGAATGAGATGGTTCTTGATTATCGCCAGATCCACCAGAACAACCAGCTAATGTGAAAAACAAACTAAAAATGAGTACAAACATTATTTTTTTCAAAAAAATCATTCCCAACTATCGTATATCGTAATCGTTACGATTTAATAATTGACGTAAAAAAGTATACATGAAGCCAGAAAAATTGTAAATAGGAATGCTTACGATTTATACATCTGGTTTCTTATACTTGAATTTGACGAATCGATGCGAAATAATGGGAGAAAAGAAGAAAGGTGTGTTGGTCTTGGACATAACCCTAAAAGTACAGGGCATGACATGTGGTCACTGCAAGCAATCCGTCAATCAGGCACTCAGTAATCTGAATGGTGTACATGCGGTAGAAGTAAATTTGGACTCAGGAAACGTCAATATCAGTTACGAGGATTCTGAAGTTTCCAAAGAACAACTGACAGAAGCCATCGAAGAACAAGGCTATGATGTAGTAGCTTAACCGGAATTAGAGCTCCCCATTCGGTGGGGAGCTTTTTTGGTACACGGCTAGATCGGGTGTCCAGTTATATAGGTAATAAGATGATCTCTGGATTGTGCAGATCTTTTCGGGCGTAATAGATTAAGTGAACAATAATTGTACATTTACTCAAGGAACTAGCTAAATAAGTTCAATCAAATATATCGACATTAAGTTACCTATTCAGTCAGCAGCATGTCTGAGCGGCTTTTGGGCGTCCCATTAACTCTCGACCAGGCGATAGCTATTCTTTCATATATATTTTTCTGAAAATAAATGTTAAAATAAAAGCGGTTACATCAATAGATAGAGAGGTTGGGAGTACTATGGAAAAAGTCATGCGGAAATTTTTCCTCTTTTTATCAGATAATAAGTTGTTTACGAAGGCCGCCAGAAAATACGGATTGAAATTCGGTGCCGGGCGCTTTGTCGCTGGCGAAACGGTTGAAGAAGCGGCTGAAGCGATTCGCGAACTGAATGAAAAAGGGCTCGTCGTAACGCTCGACTACTTAGGCGAATTCGTTAGTGAAGAATCAGTAGCACGTGAACGAGCGGACCAATGTGTCGAAGCCATCCGAGTGATCGGTGAAAATAATCTCGATTCCCAATTATCATTAAAACTGACGTCGTTAGGACTGGATATTTCCGACGAATTAGTCAGAGAAAATTTGACGAAAATCCTCGAAGCGGGCAAGGAATATAATGTTTTTGTGACGATCGACATGGAAGATTTCGAGCGATTAGAAAAAACATTGACGCTCTTTGAAGAATTTAAGCAAAAATATGACGGGCTAGGCACCGTCTTACAGGCATATCTTTATCGGGTCAATGATGACGTTGACCGCTTAAGCAAATATAATCCCAATTTGCGACTTGTCAAAGGGGCATATAAAGAATCCCCAGAAGTCGCTTTCCCAGAGAAAAAAGATACCGATGAAAATTATAAAAAAATTATTGCTCAGCATTTGCAGCTAGGGAACTATACGGCAATCGCCACCCATGATGATGCGATTATCGACTATACGATCAAATTTACGGAAGAACACAATATCCCACGCGATCAGTTCGAATTCCAGATGCTATATGGCATTCGCAACGAACGACAAAAAGAACTCGCGGAACAAGGCTACAAAATGCGCGTGTACGTACCATACGGAACTGACTGGTACGGCTATTTCATGCGTCGTCTGGCAGAGCGCCCTGCAAACGTCGGGTTTGTGGTAAAAGGGATGTTTAAATA
>CALGNY010000068.1 GCA_937958375.1 uncultured Bacillaceae bacterium | reverse complement strand
GGCAATCATACCTGGAATGCTTGCTCGCATGTATGCCCTCACATTGCAAGATCGATTGATCCAAAACGAAGAGCGATTCAGATATTACATGCTGACCGGAAAGGCCTTAGACAGTCGTTTGTCTAAAGGGCAGCTGATTGCGTTACGCTTTGCTTCAGATGAGGAGTTCATTGAGCTAGCTAATCGTGCAGTTGAGGAAAATTTGACTCCAGATGACATCAAAAAGAGCATAAAAGTGTGGATGCCCGATCACCATCGAGTTTAATGAGTGCCTCCTCGGCCATTTTTGGTACGTCAAGTTCTACTTCCAAGATCTGCATCCTGATGTTAGCAGTAAAATTATGAAGTAGGGCGAGTTAACATTCGTCCTATTTTATTTATTTCCATGACTTTTGTTGTTCGGAATTGTTCCTTAAACTTTTCGCTTTCCGACACTTATTTATAAAAAGTAGAGTTAGAAAGGCAAGCCGAAGAAATATAAATCCTAATCAGTTAGGATATAATGGTCACACGGTTTCTGGCTTAGGTTCTGCTAGGGAACCCATCATTGAAGAAAGGAATGAAACGGATGGATTTACTTTCAATATTTGAACAAAGACTGAATACAAATCATCAACCACTTGAAATAGCTGAAGAGAAATGGGATCAGCGGGCTGAGGTGTTTTATAAGAATCAAGTCCACGGCAGCTTGCCCTGGGGAGTGGATTCCTAGGGCAATCTCTTTTTCGGAGAGCAAAGAAATGCTCTTAACGATACCCATTCACAAAATACTCGAGTATCTCCAAATCTTCCTCATTCAAATTTCGTCCCAATCGTGTCGGTAATTCTTTCGCGATATCGTCGTATTTTCCTCGGTGTTTTTCCGTCAAACGAGCACATTCTTTTAATCGTGACCGAAAACTTGCGAATTCGTTTTGATTGAGTGGTTTCGGGTGATGAGAAAGAAAATAGGTCTTAGCGTCAAGGCTATCAATTTTATTCAGCAACCTGTCGATGTTTTCAATGGTATAATGCCATTTTTCTGCGTACATGTTGGCGTAAAGGCAATCACCTAAAAAAAGAACCTTCTCCTCAGGGATATATAATAGATTTGAATCGGGCGAATGATCCCCACCGATTTTTTCAATCGTACAGGTTACACCCCCAAGGTTTATTGTTACCCGCTGGTCGAAAACGATGTTCGGATCGGGGATGAATATGGTTCTGTCTTCGCCTAATTCTAACTTGATGGCGTCTGCGCAAAATGGAATCTCTATACCTGCCTCGACACGTTGATCTAATGCATGGTCTTCCCAAGACAGTGTTTGCATCTCTTTCATATGGTCGCGCGTCAGCGAGTTAGCGATCGATGGTAAGCCCAATTCATGCAGGCCAAATACATGGTCCCAATGCCAGTGGGTCAACACAACGAAATCTCCGTGAACCCCATAGTCAGCCAATTGTTCCTTCAATAACTTTGCATGGGCGGAAGAGTTTCCACTATCTAGGATGAGTGTGTATGTATCACCGACGACAGCTGCTAAGATCGGCCGGTCGGTCGGTTGGTAGGGTGGCAAATAATAAAATCGTTCGGTCAATTGTTGAATGGTTTGCATGATGAGTCATCCCCGATTTTTGTTTGTATCCATTATACCTGTGAAGGTGTCAAACTTCGAATGATACAAAGCATATTCACTTAACTTGGAAATTCAGATAAGATATAGGTAAGTGTTTTTTCAAGGGGGAGTTGCGTGAAGAAAATCGTTCTTTTGGTTCTGGCAGTATTTTTGATTGGATGTAGTTCCGACTCCACTTCGGAAAATGAAGCTGAGGTGAAATTTACCGGTACCATTCAAGCCATTGATGACAAAATGGCCATTGTTTCGATTGAAGAAGGTGAGATTTTAAACTCGGGGAATGAAGCTTCCGTCGATCTGTCGACTGCTGATGAAAGAACATTTCAAGTCGGTGACCGAGTGCGGGTTACATATGATGGTGTGATCCGGGAAACACACCCATTAAGTATTAATACGTTGGCGGTGGAACGGATTGAATCGGCCAGAGATTTTGACTTGAGGAAACTGGATCAGTACATGTTACAAGGGGATTATGAGCTCATATATAATCACACGGGTCCTGAGTTTCAAGAATATATATCGCTTGAATCTTTTTCTGAATCAGCAGATGAAATTCATGAAGAGGTAACAGGCTATACATTGGTTGATGATATCGATTATGATGGTGGATTAATTTTACGTTGGATGAGTGATGGCGAGGATATAGGAATGGGCGCTTTTGTTTCTGAAGATGGAATCATTGAGCAATTAGAAGTTTTCGATATAACATCACCAAGAGGAACAGATCTAGTCCATACAGAAAATACGTATACACTTCCGATGCGAGGAGAATGGTTCGTATTGTGGGGAGGGACGAATGAAATAGAGAATTACCATTACAGCCTCGATATCCAGCGCTATGCCATTGATTTGGTGATTTTAGATGAAAACAATTATGCATATGATGGCGACCCAGAAAAGAATGAAGACTACTATGCTTTTGGGGAAGAAGTGCTGGCGCCGTTAGAAGGAACAGTTGTCATCGCAAAAGATGGTGTACCCGATAATATTCCAGGCGTCGAGAGGAATATGGAAGAAGCACTCGGAAATTACGTCGTAATCGAACACGAACATGAGGAGTATTCCATTATTTCTCACTTCAAGGAAAATTCGATTGTCGTGGAAGAAGGAGATGAAGTTGAAGCGGGTGAAGTTTTAGGCCAAGTCGGAAATTCCGGAAACTCCGGCAGCCCACATATTCATTATCAAGTTTCGGATGGTAAAGACTTTTACGAATCCAAATCCATTCGCATTGAATTTGAGGATGGTTCGGATCCAACGCTGGGTGAGTGGGTAACTGGGTTTTAAGTATCCTAATGTTTTATTGCACGTTC
>CALGNY010000067.1 GCA_937958375.1 uncultured Bacillaceae bacterium | reverse complement strand
GTGACATGCTGAACATTCAGGTCGATAAAAAATAAATCAACAAATTCTTGTGGAGAAAGTTTTGAAAGTGACCGATCAAAAGTGACGACAAACAGATAATCGACACCCATCTGTCGGATAATCGATTGTTTCTCTTCCAGTGATGTCAATAAATGATTGTGAAGTGGCTCATCCTTCAATACTTCAAGCGGATGAGGTTCAAACGTCATGACGGCTTTAGCCAGCCCTTTTTTGTTTGCTTGCTCTATGGCGGTTTGAATGACTTGTTGATGGCCAAGGTGCACGCCGTCAAAAAAGCCGACCGCCAAGCTTGTCGGTTCCAGCTGTGTTCGTTTATAGTTCGTTGGATAGGTTAATTGGATGATTTCCATCATTTACACCTTCTTCATTCCTCAAAAACTTTGAAAGGCTTCATTTTTCCTGGTTTAGTCGGGTGGTGTTGATAAATCGCAAGGACCGTCTGATCAGGTCGTTCAATTTTTATTAACGATCCCTTCTTCAGGTCCACAAATTCATCTAGCACTTGTCCTTGGATAAACCTTCTTTCCTCTTCAGCATCGCTTACGATGTATGCCGGTAAAAAATGCAAACTCGTAGCGAGATTGTGGATGACAGAAGATAAATCATCATTGGAAATGGCCGCTTCAATATCCGAAAAAGTAACCGTATCTTCCGCTGAGAAAGATGCTGCTTTCGTTCGGACTAAGTGAGACATATGTGCAGGCAATCCAAGCTTTTCTCCAATATTAACACATAATGTTCGAATATATGTACCACTAGAGCAGCGGACGCGAAAAGAAAAGCGCACATCTTTCTCATTTACCCATTTCAAATCATCTGAAAGCATGTTTACGTCATGGATCTCAACAGTTCTTGTCGGTCGCTCGACCTCTATACCTGCTCTAGCGTATTCGTATAGTCTTTTCCCATTCACTTTTACGGCTGAATACATCGGTGGAGTTTGCTGAATTTGCCCTTGAAACGCCTGTAATGCATTGTGACACCTATCAAGTGTAATGCTTGGATCAACCGTGTTTTCGGCAATGATTTCACCGGTTTGATCTTCGGTTGTCGTTTGTTTTCCGAGTGAAACTTCCGCTTCATATTCTTTTGCAGATTCCGTCAATAAGGAAACAATTTTAGTAGCTTTTCCAAGACAGATCGGTAAAACGCCTTCCACCTCGGGGTCTAATGTGCCAGTATGGCCCACCCGCTTCATCTTCAAGAGTTTTCGTATCCGTGCCACACAATCATGTGACGTCATGCCTGCTGGCTTCCATAAGGGGATGACACCGTTCATGTCCTTTTCCTCCTGCTTGATCCAAAATTTCAAATGGAAAGGATAGACAATGTATGATCTGTCTATCCTTCATATTTCTCTATTACTCATCACGGTTCAAATCGCGGATAATTCGTTCGATTTTATTTCCATACTCAATGGTTTCATCGATTTCGAAATTGATTTCTGGAACTTTTCGTAGTCGAATTCGCTTACCGATCTCGGACCGGATAAATCCTTTTGATTTTGCTAAACCAACCAAAGTCTGCTCTTTTTCTTCTTCATCCCCAAAAATGGAGATAAACACTTTGGATTCCTGAAGATCAGGGCTGATTTCCACATCCGTCACCGTGACAAAGCCGATACGAGGATCTTTGACTTTTTGGGTTAAGATTTCGCCCATTTCCTTCTTCATCTGCTCGGCTACTCGATTCGCCCGTATGTTACTCATTTTGTATCACCTCGAAGATCTAATTACAGCCATTCAAAGTTGACAAGGGTAACTTCCAAATCTGACCGTTCGTCGATCACGCGTATGGCTTGACGCAAAATCTTTTCAGCCATCACTTGATCGACAGAGACGGTCGCCATTTCAAAAGCACAGCGTTGCCACAGGTCATGGTAATCAATTTCAGTGATACTGATATTGAATTGCTTGTGAATTTGGTGGGTGATTTGCTTGATAATCGACCGTTTTTCTTTCAACGAGTGCACATCATAGATCATGCATTCCACAGTCGCGCTACCAATCATTATCGCTCGATTTCCTCCATGATGAAGGCTTCGATGACATCGCCCTCTTTGATGTCATTGAAATTCACGACGGTAATTCCACATTCATACCCCTGTTGTACTTCTTTGGCATCATCTTTAAATCGTTTTAATGAGTCAATATCACCTTCAAACAGGACGACGCCATCACGAATGACACGAACGCCTGAATGTCGAGTGATTTTTCCGTCCGTCACGTAACAACCTGCAATGGTTCCTACTTTGGAAACTTTGAACGTTTCTCGGACTTCTGCTTGACCAATGACTTTTTCTTCATACTCAGGATCAAGCATACCTTTCATGGCAGCTTCCATTTCTTCGATAGCTTTATAAATCACACGGTGTAAGCGGATATCGATTTTCTCTGATTCCGCAGCACGTTTTGCATTGTTATCCGGACGGACGTTAAACCCGATTACAATGGCATTTGAAGCAGATGCGAGTATAATATCCGACTCTGTAATTGCGCCGACTCCTGTGTGGATAATATTGATGTTGACGCCTTCTACTTCAATTTTTTGTAGGGACGATTGAACTGCTTCAGCTGACCCTTGGACGTCCGCTTTGATAATGACGTTGATCTCTTTCATGTCACCTTGTTTGATTTGTTCAAATAAATCGTCCAAGTTGATTTTACCTTTTGAATCACGCTCTTGGGCAATTTGTTTATCTGCACGTGCATCAGCAACTTGCTTCGCTTTCTTCTCATCTTCAAAGACGACGAAAGGATCGCCTGCATTCGGAACGGTTTGGAAACCTGTGACTTCAACCGGTGTGGACGGTCCAACGGCATTGACTCGCTCACCCAAGTCATTGACCATTGCCCGGACTTTTCCGTATCCATTTCCGATGACAAGTGGATCGCCGATTCGAAGCGTACCGTTTTGTACAAGAAGTGTAGCTACACTACCTCTTCCTTTTTCAAGCTGGGCTTCAATGACGGTCCCGGTCGCCAAACGGTCCGCATTTGCTTTAAGCTCTTCCACTTCTGCCACAAGGTTGATCATTTCGATCAATTCATCAATTCCTTCATTTTTCAATGCAGAAATTTGAACGAAAATGGTTTGACCGCCCCAATCCTCAGGAATCAACTCATATTCGGTCAGCTCTTGCATGACGCGACTTGGATCTGCACCTTCTACGTCGATTTTATTTACGGCAACGATAATTGGAACTTCTGCAGCTTTCGCATGGTTAATGGCTTCAACCGTTTGCGGCATCACACCATCATCGGCTGCAACGACCAAAATCGCAATATCCGTAATTTGTGCTCCACGAGATCTCATGCTTGTAAACGCCGCGTGACCCGGTGTATCCAAGAAAGTCGTTTTCTTTCCGTCTTTTTCGATTTGATAGGCCCCAATATGCTGGGTAATGCCTCCTGCTTCACCAGAAGCCACTTTCGTTTGACGGATGGAATCCAACAAGGTCGTTTTCCCATGGTCGACGTGACCCATAATGGTGACGACAGGTGGACGTTCATCCAAATTCTCTTCTTGGTCTGGCTCAATGTAATTGTCAAGGTCTGTTTGGTCGACAACGACTTCTTCCTCGACTTCTACCCCATAATCCACACAAATCAATTCGATGGATTCAGGATCCAGCTGTTGGTTTTTGGTTGCCATAACCCCAAGTTTCATCAACTTTTTGATGATTTCAGAAGATTCTCTGCCTAACTTCTCGGCTAATTCGCCAACAGTCAACGAACCTTGGTACGTGATTTTCTTAGGCAGCTGTATTTCTTGTTTTGGTTGTTTTTGTTGATTTCTGTTTTGATTACGATTTCTTCTTCTGCCTTTATTTCCTTTTTGTTGGGGACGTTGACCGCCCGAAGGTCTTTTGTTTTGTTGGTTCGGTTTATTTTGTTGACTGGAACGATTTTGCGGACGATTTTGGTTATTATTGGTTCCTTTTTGTTGATTCTTGTTTGCTGGCTGTGATGCATTCTGATTCGATTTACCTTGCTGCTTTGGTCTGTTTCCACTCTCTTTGGATGGTTTCGGTGCACCTTTACCAGCTGGTTTATTTTTCGTTTGATTGCCAGAAGATGATGGCTTTGATTCATTTTGTGTTTCTTTTGCCTTACTGTTTCCTTTACCCAATTTTTCATTCAACTGACGGATTGTATTTTCACTGATCGCCGTCATGTGATTCGATACTTCAACATCAAGCTGTTTCAGATTTTCGATGACTTCCTTGCTTGATAGATTATTTGCTTTCGCATATTCATATACGCGCATTTTTTTCATACATTCACCCCCGAATATTATTCCCGCAACATTTCTATAATTCTTTTAGAAAAGCCTGCGTCTGAAATACCTACTGCTACTCTTCCCTCTTTGCCGATTGCGTGTGATAATGTGTCTCGATCATCCACCAACTCGAAGGGTATATGATACGTTCGGCATTTATCTGTTAGTTTTTTGTGTGTGTTCGGCGAAGCATCCGATGCAATCAACACAAGCTTCACACGTTGGCTACGAATGTGTTCGATGATTGCCCCTTCACCAAGGACCAACTTCCCAGCTCGATTTGCTAATCCCAACATATTCAAATAGTTAGCCATGTGTGGTTCCTACGATGTCTGAGAGTTTATCGTAAACTTCTTCGTCGATGGAGGCATTCAGATGTCTTTGCAATTGACCGGTTGACTTAGCCTGTTCGATGACGGCGGGATCTTTTTTCAAATATGCTCCCCGACCGTTCTTTTTGCCGGTTTCATCGACGAAAACCTCGCCCTCTTTATTCCTTACGACCCGGATCAATTCTTTTTTTGGAAGCATTTCTCCGGTTACGACACATTTGCGTAAAGGTTCTTTCCTTTTTTTCATCGAAAACACCCCTACTTATTCTTCTTCGGATTCAAACAGCTCATCGGTTTCGGAATCACTTGCATCTGTTCCGAAAAGACCTAATTCTTCAGCATCCGATTCACTCTTGATATCAATCTTCCAGCCTGTCAATTTTGCTGCAAGTCTTGCATTTTGACCTCTTTTTCCGATCGCAAGAGATAGTTGATTGTCTGGTACGATCACCGTCGTCGCATGATCTTCCTCATTCACGAGTACATCGGTCACACGAGATGGGCTTAATGCATTTGAAATATAAACGACCGGATCTTCTGACCAATGGACGATGTCAATTTTTTCACCATGCAATTCATCGACGATCGTTTGCACCCGTTGCCCACGCTGTCCGACACATGAACCGACTGGATCGATTTCTTCGTTTTCGGCATACACACTGATTTTGGAACGATCGCCAGCTTCACGTGCCACCGATTTAATTTCCACAACACCGTCATAAATCTCTGGTACTTCCATTTCAAAGAGCCGTTTTAACAAGCCTGGATGTGTTCTGGATAAAAATACTTGCGGGCCTTTACTCGTCTTTTCGACTTTCGTCACATACACTTTTATCCGATCGTGAACGTTATAGCTTTCCGTCGGCATGACTTCATTCAGTGGCAGTTTGCCTTCCAGTTTGCCGAGGTGGACATATAGGTTTCTTGCATCCATGCGTTGTACTTTACCCGTCATGATATCATCAACACGATCGATGAAATCATCGTATATGACATCCCGTTCAGCTTCACGCACACGTTGGGTGACGACTTGTTTTGCGTTTTGCGCGGCAATACGCCCGAAGTCCTTCGGGGTCACCTCTTCTTCCAGCACATCGCCTACTTCATAACTTGGATCGATTTCTTTTGCCTCTTCCACACTGACTTCCAAATCTTCATTTTGGACTTCCTCGACGATGTTCTTTCTTGAATAAACTTTCATTGTGCCTTTTTCTTCATCCATATCGACTCTTACATTCGTTTTTGAGTTAAAGTTCTTTTTGTACGCGGATACAATTGCCGCATCTAATGCTTCCAATAAAATTTCCTTATCGATTTCTTTTTCACTTGCCAACAAATCAATAGCTTCAAACAAATTCGTTTTCAAAATTCTCTGACCTCCCTTAATTAAAATGATACTGCCAATCGAGCATTCGCAATTTTATCAAACGGGATCTCGATTTCTTTTTCTCTCGTTTTTACTTTGTAACGGATTGTGGCATAATCGTTTTCAAATTTGATTAAATCCCCATAAAATTCTTTTTCACCTGCAAATGGTTCATACGTTTTGATATATACATACGAACCCGTATAGTTTTGAAAATCCGCTTTTGTCTTTAACTTACGCTCCACTCCTGGTGAGGAAACTTCAAGGAAATAAGCAGGGCCGATCGGATCTTCTTCATCCAACCGATCACTTAACCGTTCACTGACGCGTTCGCAGTCTTCGATGTCGACGCCGCCATCTTTGTCGATGTAAACGCGCAAAAAATGGTTTTTTCCTTCCTTTACGAATTCAACTTCAACCAACTCCATATTCAATTCATCTACAATCGGCTGCGTCAGTTCTTCTGTAACTTCTTCAATACGTTTGCTCAATTTCAAACCTCCTTCTAATTCCTTCCCGGTTCATAAGCATGTTCGTTTCCATACGGACTGATGTTTGCATTATTCCCGTAATTCAATAGATGTATTTAAACCAGTTCATCGGTTGTCGTCTACGTGATGTCAATTTTCCTTTTCATAAATTTTCCCTGCTGGTCGACAGCAGGGAAAAAAGGAAAGAATCTAAAACTAACGTCTGATACGTTCGTCCTGTAAACATCACATTCAGTATAAAACGAAAGAGTGGGTTGCGCCCACTCTTTCATCCAACGTATCCTTAGTATGACCAATTTGAAATATAACATAACTTTCCTTGTTTTGCAAGAAAGCGAGTTTACAGA
>CALGNY010000066.1 GCA_937958375.1 uncultured Bacillaceae bacterium | reverse complement strand
AGGTAAAAAAACCGTACGAATGTCGATGAGACCCATAGATCGTTCTAATTATTAAATTACAACAGAGTCTTCAATCCGTTTTAATTGATAAAGCGTCCCCTTGCTTTCCATTAACTCCTCAAATGACCCTCTCTCAACGATTTCTCCTTCTTGCAACACAATAATTTGATCCATTTCCTCCAAATGGGTTAACTCATGGGTAATCAGCACAACCGTCCGATCTTTCGTTTCTTTCCAGAGTTCCTGATAAAGTTGGTTTTTATTCATCTGGTCTAAAGCCGAAGTGGGCTCATCCAATAACCATAAATCAGCATCCCGAAATAGGGTTCGTGCAAATGCCAGTCGCTGTTTTTCCCCACCAGACAAGTTACTGCCTTTTTCAGCTACAAGAGTATCTGGTGAAAAATCATGCAAGTTGACTCGGCGAAGTACTTGCATTATCTCGTGGTCAGAAATGGTTTCATCAACGAATAAATTGTCCCGGATGGTTCCATGGAAAAAGTGGTTTTCTTGCAAGACGACATTCGCTTGATCCCAGATGCTCGATGGATTAATCTGATCGATCAGCTGATCATTCCAATAAATTTTTCCGGAAGTCGGTCGCTCGATGCCGAGGATCATATCCATAATGGTCGACTTACCTGAACCACTTGGCCCGATAATGGCCGTTTTGCTTCCTTTGTGAATTTCCAAATTCAATTGATTCAATGAAGGTGACAAAGCACTTGGATAAACAAAAGTTACATCAGCCAGCGTAAGTGTTTCAAGGCTGTTCAATTCAAATTCTCCACGTTCTTCTTCCACTGTATCCAGCTCGCCAAGTCGCTCACTCACCTCATGGCTATTCGAAAGGTGAACCGGAAAGGCTCCCATAATTTCGCTGTTTTCGAACAAGGTGAGTGACAACAAAAGAAACATGGCCAGGTAAATTCCATTTAACTCCCCAGAGCTGACGAGATAAGCTCCGACAGTAATGACAAGCCAGGTAAACAAGTAACCTAATCCTGTATAAATCGTTTGGTGCAATTGTTCTTTCTGATCTTGTAGGAGGGCGGCTTGTTCATAATCATCATTTCGTTGAAGCAATGCAATTCTTTGATCGCTTTCTTTTTGGAAAATCTTTAAATCTTTATAACCAAATAAATATTCGGTAGCATCTGTTGATAACTGACTTCGTTTGTTTCTGGATGTCACCTTTGTCCGCTGAAACAACCAATAGAAGTAAGCTGGTAGGATGACCATCTGTAATACGAAGCCGACTAACAGAACGATGGCGATCTGAATCGAGAAAAATGCTGTGAAGAAAATCGTCGCAAAAAACATCAAGGTCAATAAAACAGGGGGGTACAGAACACGCAGGAAGAAAGTTTGCAATGATTCGATGTCGCCAACCATTTTGGATAATAAATCACCGGATTGATGTTTTCTCATTAATGATGAAAAAGAGCGATCCAATTTGCGGTAAAACGTCTTGCGAATATGACTGAGAATAGTGAAACTGGCTCTGTGAGATAAATAGCGTTCGACGTATCGGCTGAACGCACGCGTCACACCCAACAGCTTGACCAAGGCAATGATGATGACCAGCGCAGCCAATGGAACACCAACCGCAGCTTTTGACAAAAGATAACCACTTGCTGAAAAGAGGCTGATTGCTGCCATTCCCGCTATAAACCCAAACAGGACAGACAGGAGAACATCTTTTTTCTCTTTCGTAATCTCTTTGATGATCGTTGAAAAATTACTCATTAGAAATTCTCCTTTCTGTCTGGGGACATCAGTTCTTTGTAATACGTATTCGTTGCCATTAAGTCAAGATGTGAACCCGAAGCAATCATTTTTCCATCATCAAGGATCCAGACATGATCTGCATTCTGAATCGTTTGTAGACGGTGTGCGATCGTAATCACTGTCGTTTCTCCAGTTAATTTCTTCAGCGTTTTTTGAATCATTTCTTCTGTCTTGACATCAAGACCAGATGTCGGTTCATCAAAAAGAAGGATGGACGGTTTTTTCAAAAGAACTCGAGCTAAAGCCAATCGTTGTTTTTCTCCACCAGACAATCCACGTCCGGCTTCCCCGATCGGTGTATGAATACCCTGAGGTAACCTTGCAACTAACGCATCCAAATTGACTTGGCGTAAGACTTCCCAAATCACTTCATCATCTGGTTGAACATCCTGACCTAAAGCGATGTTTTCCTTAATCGTACCCGAAAAAATATATGGATCTTGTGATAGATAGCCGAGTTGAGAAAACCAATCCTGCTGTGCAATCTGAGTCCTCTCTTTTTCATTGATTAAAATTTCGCCGTTCTCTGGTTCCATCAATCCAGCGATCATATGAAACAAGGTTGTTTTTCCGGAGCCACTCGCACCGATCAATGCAATTTTTTCGTATGGCTCAATAGTCAATGAGAGTGGACCTAGCTCAAATGGACTTTCTTGGAAACGGAATGATACTTCATTTAATTGAATGGTTGGCGGTACAGTTCCAATTGGTTCGTTTCCCCATTTGACTTGATTCGCATGTGCTCCAAGTTCCTCGTTAATTTTTTTGGATGCGGTCAAGCTTTCGCGACCCGAATGGAATGCGCTGCTTAGGTCTTTTAGGAAAACATAAAATTCAGGTGCCAACAAAAGCATTAAAAAAGCTGTTTGAAATGTAATGGAGTCAAAAATGATCAGACGAAAGGACACTTCTAAAGCAATCAATCCCATGCTTAACATCGAAATTAATTCCATGATGAAAGCAGAGGTAAAAGCGACGGTCAATACTTTCATGGTTGCATCCCTGAAGCCAATCGTGTTTTTCTCAATCGTAGCTTCTTCTTGTTTGGCCCGACCATAAAGCTTTAATGTCTTTAACCCTTGTAACGTATCTAGGAATTTTGCCGAAAATGCATTCATTTGTTCAAGTTGTTCATCTGACCGGTCTTTCGTTTTTTGTCCGATAATGGCCATGAAGATTGGGATGAATGGTGCGGTAAACAATATAATTAGACCTGTCGGATAGTTCTGTGTAAAAATAACGATCAATAGTAATAGAGGGATGGTGACCGCTTGGATTAATTTCGGAATATATTCGCTAAAATACGGACCAATTTCATCGACCGTATCAAGCATCAACCCGATTTGCTTGCCCGATTGACTTTCATTGGATGGTGTGATCGACCGAGTTGAAAAATGGTTCAACAACTGATTGCGGATTTCACGTTTCGCCTTAAATCCAAGTTTCAAACTGATCTTACCGATCAAATGAATCAACACCATCCGGACGACAATCGCGCCAAGCAAAAATCCGATCGCAGGAAGAACCGTATGGAATGTTTTTTCCAATAAGAAAACATCATAAATTACTTTAACCGTAAGATAGACCTGTGCAACGATCGTCAAGCCCAATAAAACGCTACACAAAAAAATTGCATATAGATGAGGCTTTTGATTATTTAGTATCTGTTTGAAACGATCCATCGTCAAAACTCCTCAATTTGTACCCAGATCGCCGGTAAGGGCACATAAAATATCAATATGGGCACATAAATTGCCAACAAGGTCACATAA
>CALGNY010000065.1 GCA_937958375.1 uncultured Bacillaceae bacterium | reverse complement strand
ACCTAAAAAGGGAGGCTAAGAAATTTTCTCACAGCCTCCCCTCCTATTTACGATGCTTTTACCGGAAGTCCTTCCAAGTATTCCAGTGCATCTTGAAATTCATCTACCGGGACAACTTCCATGTCTGATTCTATGTCTTCGGCAGTTTCTTTTGCGACTTCATAATTCGAACCTTCCCGACCATCTTCATTTGGTGCAAAAAACAAATCTGCTCCCGCTTCATCAGCTGCAACGACTTTCTTATCGATTCCGCCAATCGGGTAAACAGAACCATCATAATCGATTTCACCTGTCGCAACGATTTGGTAGCCTTTCGTTACGTCTTCTTCCGTTAATTGATCATATACTTCTAGGGCAAAAATCAAACCAGCACTTGGGCCGCCAATTCTTCCGCTATCATAAGTGACTTCCCTGTCATGGGATACCGATCGGTCTGTAACCAAAGAAATCCCCATTCCGGGTCTTTCAGGCGTTTCGCCGAGTGGTGCCAGTTCGATTGACACTTCTACTTCCTCTTCCTCTCGCAAGACGGTCAGCTGCAATTCATCGCCGATCGATTTGTCTGAGGTCAGCTCGACGACCTCATCCCCGGATGAAACCGGAACACCTTCGACCTCTATAATTTGGTCTCCCACTTCCAAAACACCGAAAGCCGGCATATTTTCCATTACAAGACCTACATAAACACCATCATAACCAATGGTGATCTCCTCACCTGCCGCTTGGAAAGCAACGACGGTAGCCGCTTCTTGAGACGACTCCATAAAGTGCAGTTGAGCTTCCATATACTCATCCTGGCTAACCCCTTCTGGCCGGACGTCTTCTAAATCATAAATATCATGATAAGGCCGAATTTTCGCCCATAAATAGTAAATCGGTGTCGCTTGTCCGCCTCGAACGGTCACCAGGTTCATTTCCCCTTCACTGGAAGATCCGTCTTCTACTTCCACGACACCATCCAACGCTCGGATATCTCCAGGTTGATAAATATAGTAATCCAGCTTGTAATAGCTAAGAAAGAATACGATTACCAGTATGATCAATAACGTAATGATATGTCTTCGGTTAAAATACATGGCTAATCCTTCCAATCCTCGATCATTTCACGTATCGGTTCGATATATTTCTCTGCTTCGATTTCACCTTCACGAATGATCTCTTCGATTTGTGTATAGTTTCTTGAGCTATATTGGTAGACGTGTGGACGCATGATGACTTCTGCATCCATGATCATTCGTTGGGTGATATCGTCCTGCATAATATCAATGCTTTGCATGATGATATCATAGATCGTGTTGACCTCCGAGTTGCTCTCGAATTTCGAACAATCCACGGCAATCACGATGTCTGCTCCCATTTCGCGAACGACCGAAATCGGCACACGATCGATCACACCACCATCAACAAGGAGTCGCCCATCAATCTCTTCCGGTACGAAAATTCCTGGAATAGAGATACTGGCACGGACGGCCTGTGCTGCGTCCCCTTCTGTCAGAACGACTTTTTCTCCGTTATGGATGTCGGTTGCGATGATGCTCACCGGAATCGGAAATTCTTCAAGTCGCTTTTGATATGTAAACATCCGAATGTAGGCTTTAATCCGCTCTCCTTGGATCAATCCCATTTTTGGAACCGTAAAATCGGTTAAATATTTCATACGAAACGTAGAAGCTAACGTATGCAAATCTTCAATGCGCTGCCCCGCTGCATATAAGGCTCCGATGAGCGCACCCATAGAGGAGCCAGCAATATAGTCGATGGGAATATTCGCTTCATGCAATTTATTTAATACACCTAAGTGTGAAAAACCACGCGATCCACCAGACCCTAACGCTAGGCCGACTTTTGGACGTTCCATCCATAAAACTCCTTCACTTCAATCGATTTCATGCATAATAGCAAGGTGTACAAGCGTAAAATTTATAAGCAAGTTAATACAAGTTTATTTTACTATGTGAAGAACTATTCGTACAGTCACGGTGCTCAGGGGAGGTTACTTAGTTGAAAGAAAAGATCAAATCAATCGTCATGGCCATTTCAGCTTGTTTTTTAGGCATCAGTATCATCAGTTTTCCTGAGCAATCTTTTGATGCTTCCTTACGCGGCATCCATCTCTGGCTTGAAGTTGTCTTTCCTTCCTTACTGCCGTTTTTCATAGTCGCTGAATTAATGATCGCCTTTGGTGTCGTGCAATTTATCGGCGTCATGCTTGAACCGATGATGAGACCGTTATTTAATGTGCCCGGCTCAGGTGGGGTAGTCATTGGAATGGGATTAGCGAGCGGATATCCGGCAGGTGCAAAAATCACCAGCCAACTTCGGAAAGAAAACACCGTTAGCCAAGCCGAGGGTGAACGGCTCATCTCATTTACGAATGCTTCGAATCCTCTTTTCATTTTCGGAGCCATCAGCATTGGTTTTTTCCAGAATGCAAAAGTCGGTATCCTTCTTGCGGTCAGTCATTATGTCGGGGCCATATTGGTTGGATTGTGTATGCGGTTTTATAAAAGGGGCGAGCAATCAAATCAACAAACCTTAAAGCCAAAAGAAGAAGGAATCATCATCAAAAGAGCATGGAGAAAACTCCACGCTCATCGCCTACAAAACAACAAACCCCTTGGAAGTATTCTTGGAAAAGCTGTGACCTCAGCGATCCAGACGTTATGTATGGTCGGCGGATTTATTGTTTTGTTCTCTGTACTGAATCAACTTTTACTTCTGACGGGTGTCATCGATTATCTCGCTAAACTGGTGAACGTTCTTTCATTCCAGGCCATCCAACAGTTCACTTTACCGATCATTTCGAGCATATTCGAAGTAACCATCGGCGCTCAATTAATCAGTGAAACCGAAAACACGACGTTATTGGCACAACTGATTGTCGTCAGTGGTGTTCTCGCATTTAACGGCTTATCCATTCATGCCCAAATCGCATCAATCATAGCTGAAACTGATTTAAAGTATGCTCCCTATTTCTTCGCCCGATTTTTACATATCATCTTTGCGACGACGATGACATTTCTATTGTATAAGCCATTGTATGAAAATCGTTACGAAGAGACGGGAAAAGACTTTCCAGTTGTCCAACCCAGCCCGGATGCGAGCTGGTTTGAACACTTTTATGAACGGTATACACAACTAGGACCTATTTTCACCATTTCGGCCTTGATGTTATTTTGTTTTTATATGATTTGGAAAATCAAAAAAGATCAAACATCCATTTAGTTACTATATTTTTCTTTCAATGCTTCTTCTACAGCTTTTGGAACCAAATCAGAAACATCTGAGTGGTAACGCGCCGCTTCTTTGACAATACTCGAGCTAAGGAACGAGTACTGATTATTCGTCATCATAAAGAAGGTTTCCACTTCGGCGTTCAATTTTCGGTTCATCGATGTGATCTGCATTTCATATTCAAAGTCACTGACGGCGCGAAGGCCCCGTAAAATGGCCGAAGCATTTTTTTCACTGGCATAATCGACCACGAGGCCTTTGCTTTCATCAACTGAAACATTTGGTAAATCCTTCGTAGCCTCCCGGATCAGTTCAATCCGCTCTTCAACCGAAAAGAGTGGCGATTTGGACTGGTTTTTAAATACGACGACAATCACTTCGCCAAAAATTTCTGCACCGCGTTTAATAATATCCAAGTGCCCATTGGTGATTGGGTCAAAGCTCCCTGGACAGATAGCAATCTTACCCATGTTCATTCCCCCTATTCGAATATCGATAAAATGTAATGGTGGTTAACGATGTTTTGGCAGACTCATTCATTTTGCTAAAATAAGTGCTACCTTCTGGCATACGTTCAGCCTGGTCATGCTCACAAATCACCAAAGCATCTTGCTTAAGCAAATTTGCTTCATGAAGCGCTTGCAATAATTTGTCGAATGGAATTTTTCCATAAGGCGGGTCCAAGAATACATAATCGAACTGCTTTCCTCTTTTACTCGCCGCTTTAATGGCTCGAAAGGCATCATTTCGGTAGATTTCACATGAATCTTCTAATTTTAATTTGCGGATGTTTTCCTTGATGATCTGGATCGCTTGATAATCTTTATCCACAAAAATGACATGGTCCACACCACGGCTTAATGCCTCTATACCCAATCCACCACTACCCGCAAAAAGATCCAAGCCTTCTCCACCTTGAAAAAAAGGTCCAATGGAGTGAAAAAGCGATTCTTTTACCTTATCAGAAGTTGGTCTCGTTTTGGAATGGGAGACCGACTTCAATGGATGGCCTTTGAATTTTCCAGCTACAACACGCAAAATGAATCACCTTTTCGTAATATCTGATGTATATCTTTGGATAATGTGGTCAAAGATATGCATAAGAGCGGTAATTGAGGAAACCGTTCTATGCGGAGAAGTCTTATCATTCCCCATAAGTCTTCTTCCGGTTTCTCCTCTCCCTTTTTGTAACTCTTTGCTTGTCAAAGAGGCCTTTGCTCTTTTTCACATTTGTGAAAAAGAGCTTTTTTATTGGAAAGGCTCTGATAAAGTTTAGTGTAAAGAATAAAGAAATTTGCTCTGAGTTGTTGTATGGTGAAGAGCGGAGGTGGCGACTCCTGCGGGTCAACTAAAACCGGCCACGTCCTGTGGCCAACGTTGACACTAGCCCGTCCAGGGCGTCGGAACAGCACGAGCTGAAGATCCACTTGGGAAGTGATTTTTTTCCCAAGTTAGCTGAAGCCGTGCCCGCGGTAAAGTAGACACTGCGATTTATCGCAGATGTCGCCCTTATGCCCTTTGGGTAAAAGCGTCCACCGAAAGCGATTCACCATAACAACAACGGACTTTAACAGTGCCATTGAAGAGAAGACCGCATCGCCTATCTTTCTACAAATTCCTATTCATTTTACCAAAAACTTTGTCATCTGACGAATGAATTCACAATTTTTTGTCGTCGTGCTAAAGTATTGATAGGAAAATTTGAATAAAGACTTGAACAACCTCATAATCGGAAGGACAGGAGGATATGTAATGACACAGCGCTTCATACAGCTTGGAGAAGGATACGGAGATGTTTTTGAATTAATCACATTGATTGAACATATGCCCCAACGCGTCAAGCATTTATATGCATTTCACACGATAAAAAATGGTGAAGAACGAACTTCTTTAGCTGCATCTTTTGAACCGACAACGACAGGTAATTTCCAACCCATCTACATTTGCTTAGAAGGAATTCCACGGCCTAAAGAAGGCGTACCCAACAGCCGATTTGATCGGTTCAAACAGCTTGCAGAAAAGAACCAGTACCACCTCATTGAAATGGATGTCCCCTCTTCAGATCACTATCACGAGATCCATTTATACTTCAATCAACTGATTTCAATTTTACGGCTGAATCATCTACTTCCGCCAAAATGAAAAAAGCTCCGTAAGGTATAAATTCCTCTACGGAGCTTTATGGTTTATTCAGCTGGTTTTCGGATAACTTTCCAACTCATTTTGTTTTTCGAATGGCATCTTCTTCTTTTCGAACTCCATCTCGATCTCAGGGCGATAAGAGTATTCAACCTGCTTTACAAAATGAAAATTTTCAGCTTGTTTTTTTACATCTTCTAAATCTTCTTGATTGACGTATATAAGTGCATATTTTTTCTTTTTCGATGCGTAAACCAAGTGGCCTAACCGCTTCAGCTTACGTAAATTTTTCATATGTTGGAACCAGACGACAATTCCTTGGCGTTTTGTAAACATGATCAACCCTCACTTTTGCGTACACTGCTGGAATTACGAACCGAGATCAGGATGCTTGGCAACCGCATGATCCACCACTGCCACAACCACAGCCGGACCCGTGATCTTTTAAGGCAATTCCTTCACGAGGCGCCTTAATGTTTTCACTGATTGCATGTGCCATTGTCTCAGATACATCATCCAACAATTGCTGTAGGGCAGTTTCTTTTTGACGAAACAATGCAACGCGGTCATGCATGTCAAGATCCCGCTTCGTACCTCGAATTTCTTTCATGATTTTTGTATAATCTGGATGATAGCGACCGAATCGTTGCACATCTTCATAATCATCTTTCATCGAAACGAAGTTGTTGATCAATTGTGTCGCTTCCTCATCGTTATATAAATTTTCTTTCTCTATTTGATAAGCTTCGTAATCCTCGGATTGTTTAATCATTTTACCGAGCTTTTCAGCTTGATCCAGTAATTCAATGACTTCTAAATTGGCTAACACGTTTCCACCTCCATACGCTTATCATAACAAAAGGAGACGTTTTTGACTATGCCAGCGATTTAGAAAAATGGACCCATCCGAGACGGTGGTTGGTTTGGTCGTTGATTTACCTGTTTGGAAATCCGTTGAATTTGATCTAATGTACTCGAGAGTTGTTTCACATGCTTCTCAATCCGGTCGACATCCATTTCAGAGAGCTTATTCAAAAGATCCTGCCAATTTACTTTTTGCCCATCATCATTTTTCTTTTTATCGGTTTCCTCAGCCTCCGTATATTTTTGAAACAGTGAAGCATGTTCTCCAACTTGGTCCCATAGATCGTAAAGCTCTTGCCATTCGTAACCTTCTTTTCTTAGTTTATCAAACAATTGAGAGCGACTTCGGACGAAATCCCTGAATTCGCGCACGCGTTTAGGTAAGATAATTTCAGCCATCATTATACCTCCACTTCCATCGTTTTATGCTATTATACGAATAATGGGGTCATTTAGTTCAAAACTAAATCATGTCCGATTTGTTACACATTCGTGATAATTCTCCAGAAATAATTGATTAATGTTGGAATTCATACTATGATAATTTTAGGTGAGAAGAATTAGAAGAGGTGATCGAAATGAGAATTGAAAAAGACAACTTTGAAGGCACGATAATTCAACAAGAACCGTTAACGTACATTATGGAAAAACACGGCTTTGTATTAGGCTCCCAGTGGGATTATGAACGCATGACATTTGATTATAAAATGAATTCTCAAATAGAAGGCGTTACCTACTATTTACGCGTGGCTGGAGAAGCGATCGAAGGCGACGTGGATTTCAAAACAGCAGTCCTACGTCTGAAAGAACCTTATCTCGGAACACACTATTATCCACATGGTGTCGAGTATGGTGAAGATGAAGAATATCCTCAGCCAGTATTGGACAAGGTCGATCGCGTCCTCGATAAAGTAAGTGAAGAATTAGGCAATTATAAAGAAGAAACAAATCAATAATTCCTTGATGGCTCCACATCATTCCCTTTCGGATGATGTGGAGTTTTTCTGATCATCCTGGGTATAAAACACTCCTTTTAATCGGATTCGAAAAAAATTATTCTGATTAGGTATTCATTGTTGTTATGCATTTTCATTACGTGGTATATTGTATTTATACCCGAACCGTGAAGGGAGTTTTTTGATCCAGTGATAAAGAATATAACCAAAAAGCAATGGACCATTTTTTTCTTGATTATTCTCTTCATCTTATTCTTTTATTTTATTTTGCCAATCTCAGTACCTCTCATCTTAGCGTTTTTTACTGCACTTGTATTAAACCCCTTAGTTCGATTACTCATCCGCCGATTTCGACTCGGCAGGCAATCATCCGTCTTGATCGTATTCCTGGTTTTCATCCTATTAATGGGCACAATCGGGACGTATACGACAATCAAGGCAATCGGACAAATCGTACATATGGCAGAAAACGCACCTACATATATTTCGAATGTGGAAGATGTCCTGATCGATATGCGAAACGATATTGAATCATTCACCGAGGACTGGCCACCACAATTCATCAAAGAAGTGGAAGAACGGGCAATTGAAAATTTCGATGGTTTCCAAGCACAACTAATGGAATACGTCGAGATCGATAACATCGCACAACTATTCATGAAGATTCCCGAATTTTTAGTCGGGCTGATTGTCTATTTAATCGCGCTTTTCTTATTCATGTTGGATTTACCGCTTTTACGGAATAAAGCTTACTCCTTCTTATCTGAAAAGTCGCAAGAAAAAGTTAAATACATGAACGCTCGTATGTCTCATGTATTTCTCGGATTCATGAAAGCACAATTTCTTGTTTCGTTAATCATTTTTGCCGTCACATTTGTTGGATTACTTCTGATCACGCCTGAAATTGCTCTGTTGATGTCCATCATTATCTGGGTGGTCGACTTAATACCGATCATCGGCTCAATCATCATCTTGGGACCATGGGCACTGTACATGTTTGCAACCGGAAGTATCAGTATGGGTATCCAACTTGCGATTTTGGCCATCATACTGCTTGCAATTCGTCGTACGGTCGAGCCAAAAATGATGGGTCACCATATTGGACTGCGTGCCCTACCGACTTTGATTTCCATGTATTTAGGCTTACAATTAATCGGGATTCTAGGATTTTTCCTAGGACCGCTTGTCGTGATCCTATTCAACTCTGCACGAGAAGCTGGGATTATACGATTCAAGCTGAAATTTTAAAGTTGATAACCAACCGTGATTGGGTCAGCGTGTTTGCAATCTTGTAGACTGTTTGGTACTGGCGGAAATGAAATTCTTTTTATTATTTGTAGAAAGTGGTATCTTTTCGAAGAGATGCGTGTTATACTATAAATAACTTAATTGTTCGGCTAGCAATACAGGATCAATGTTATAACAGTCAACGTTTATCATCGTCTTGAATTATTAAAAGAACAACCAAAGTAATACACGTGCATCATGCACAACGGAGGAATTTATATGAACACAGGTTCAGTAAAATGGTTTAACGCAGAAAAAGGTTTTGGCTTTATCGAAGTTGAAGGTGGAGACGATGTATTCGTACACTTCTCAGCAATTCAAGGCGAAGGTTTCAAAACGTTGGAAGAAGGTCAACAAGTTACATTCGACATCGAAGAAGGTAACCGTGGACCACAAGCAACTAACGTCGTTAAATAATATTGATTAACCGTAGAAAGCTCTTCTCACTGCAGAAGGGCTTTTTATTTTTTTCTATACATAGAAAGCATCACTCGAACATCTCAATAAAAAACGTTCAGATCCGGTTTCATCCACTAAGCCGCTTAATTACTCAGTAAGAGGAAACCGTTTATCTGAACGTTTTATTGAGCGTATCCGAATAAGCATGACATGATTAGCTCTATGTCTTGGTCGGTGCTTGACTAAAATATAGCCTTAAATAAGCTTGTACTATGGCCACCGTCATAAATCACATAAAGCAATAAATAAACAATCACGCCTGTAATGGCCGTAAAGAACCAAATCACACTCGTATACGGTCCCAATTTTCGGTGTTTCGTAATCTTACGTTTATACGCCAAGGTTAATGATACGATTCCAAAGATTCCACCTGTAGTCGCTAAGACGATGTGGAAGACCAAAAAGATCGTATAATAAATCTTCATATCATCCGGACCGCCGAATGCGGTGTTTCCTAGAAAAATTGTACGTGACATATAGAGAATGAAAAATGTTAACGCAAAGATAGAAGCTAAGATCATTGAAATCCGATGTGCTCTAGTTCTGTTTTTTGCGATAAAGATCCAACCAATTGCCACGAAAATCGCGCTTAGGATGATGAACAGCGTACTGATGGTTGGTAAAAACGGCATCTAAAATCAACCTCTTTCTGGTGTGATGGATTGCTGAGTTGATGGTAATGGGTCGATTCCTCTTCTGTTCTCGCTGTTATACCAATTATAGAACAGTGCAGCCAACACCCCACCGTAAATAAATTCCTGAGATACTTTCATCAAGATTCCAGCTGCTTGCTGATCATGGACTAAATTCATATTCATAAATATTTGCGGTCCACCAAGGTTCAGTCCTTGTAAAACATCTAGCGGAACACAGAGTGCCAGGGCTTGCATAAATGCATCTGGTTCCGAGTATGTCGCATATAATGGTGAGTCGGCAAATATAATCAGCGCACAAGATGGCGTAATCAGTAAGCCACTTCCAAAAATATAGAAAATTTTATAAAGTGGTTTGATCAATACCCGCTCTTTGAATGGCGTCATTAACGGCCACCAGAAACAGAAAGCACCCACAAAAATGGCTAACGTAATACTCCAATGGACAAAGTTATTGGTTTTCGAAAAATCCAAAACCGTCGGCAAGTGATAAAAAGAAAACATGGCATGGAAAATAACGATTGCCACAAGTGGTTTGGTCATAAAGTTAATGAGCGGGCCAATTACACGGGCGCCGAACACCTTTCTCCACCACTGTTCTGGAATGCCTTTAATCACAAGCATTGGGATAATAAAATAAAAGATGACCATTTGAAGCATGTGAACAGAAAGGAAAATATGTGACATAATATATAATGGTGCACCCTTAATCAAATAAAACAATGCCAATGCAGAGTATAGGAAAACTTGTTGCTTTCCACTCGGGCTTTCCTTTAATCCAGCTTTCTCCTTAAAAGGCCCAGTGAATAAGTAATATAAAACACCAAGTAAGATTGTGATGACTAGCGTTAATGGATTCCAGAGTGCCTGGAAGCCAAATATTTGTAATTTATCCCACATTTGAATTCACCTCGGGGGTAGTTTCATTTGAACTCACCATTCAGTATACAACATATTTGGCCCACACTCGACTCATAGAAACGAACGTTTGAAAAATTGTAATAAATAAAAGCCCAATTTTTCACAGAAAAGACGTAAATTTTTCAGCTCAGCTCCATTTGGGATCCTAAATGGCGTTGAGATGACTTGTCAGCGACATTTGAGCTGATTTTCGGATTCGAATGTCGATGAGAACGCTTGTCAGCGACATTTG
>CALGNY010000064.1 GCA_937958375.1 uncultured Bacillaceae bacterium | reverse complement strand
TGTGAAATACTGAATTTTCTGTTAGATATTGTTTCGGTTTTATGCAACGCTAGTGTATAAGGCTTTAATTTAATGCAAAATGCTCTTTTCAGGAACATCACATCGGTTCGTTGTTGAAAAAATCGATCTTTGTAAAGGAATGCGGCTTCACCTGCCTTCAGTTGCTAAAATTCATCTTCTCGCTGGTCTTCGGACAAAAAATTTGTACCAAACCTTGCAGAAAGACGATGTAGCCGATCGTCCTGGGAAAGATACGGTCTATCGTTTCCTTAACTCCAGTCGATATAACTGGAGAAGGTTTCTACTGCTGCTGGGCTGCGGTCTAATTGAATCTAAGCTCAATCCGCTCACCGATGAAGATCGGAAAAGGTGCTGATTGTTGATGATGCGCTTTTCTCGCGTTCCCGAAGTAAAGCAGTGGAGCTGCTGGCGAAAGTCTATGATCACACGACCGGCAAATATGTTCGCGGGTTCCGTATGCTGACTTTGGGTTGGTCCGACGGCAACACGTTTATTCCGTTGTGCTTTTCTCTACTGAGCTCAGCGAAGAAAAGCAATCGCTATACCGAGATGAACGAGAACATCGACAATCGTACGGCTGGTTTTCGCCGTCGCAAAGAAAGTCTACTGAAGTCATCCGAAGCCTTGCTAGACCTATTGCAGCAGGCTTTACGTACCGGTGTCCAAGCCTCTTACGTGCTTTTTGACAGCTGGTTTAGTTTTCCGGTCACGATGAAGAAAGTGTATGATCAAGGCATTCATGTCATTTGCCTGCTCCAATCCATGTCCCGGGTGTACTACGGCTATGGGGGACAGGCACTAACGTTAAACTCCCTGTACAAAGTGGTTCTCAAGAAACGAGGAAGAGCGAAAATCTTAACCGCCTTAAAACGATGGAGCAATCGAGGGATACACTAAGCATGGAGCGAGAGCTGAAAGGAAATCCTCAAGAGTTTTATGAATTAGGAGCTGGCGAGTCACTTCCTTGGTTTGGATCAGCCGGTCCTGTTTTGCCATCAATTCTTCTTGTATGAGATTGCCAAAGAACTCGATATACGCTGTATTGTACTTGGAAGCTTCTTCAGCATGCTGGTGGAAGATATCTGGAAGTCCTGATCCAACCCAGTTGTTTGAAGGCCGCTTGCAGGTGGCCGTCGGTCATGACATAATCACGGACTCTTTTGTAAACTGAGCGCAATCCTCGATCGTTCCTCACTTCCGGCGACAACACAAGGGTAGTTGATATTCAGTGAGGTGATTCTGGCGCCCTTTCACATGTTTTGGATTGAAGGCGACTTGACGGTGTCCGCACGTCTTTTTCCCCATCACCCATAAATTCGAATTCAACCGTTTTTGTCATCTTGTAGAGACACAGTTTGTCCGACCTATGCATGTGCACAAAGGGGATACCCTGTTGTACATGAAATCTGGATGCGAAGGGAGCTTT
>CALGNY010000063.1 GCA_937958375.1 uncultured Bacillaceae bacterium | reverse complement strand
CTTCTGGTTTCGGTGAAGATGAGAACCACCCGATCAATGCAATCGCGACCAAGATAATGTAGAAGGATAGCTTCCAAGCTGTCGATTCCGCAAATCCATGTGGAATGACCGCGATATCATCGTGCGATAAGGTTAAGACAAGCAATTTGATTCCTACCCAACCGACAATGATAAATGCTGCGGTTTCCAAACCGGGGCGTTGATGGAGCAATTTCACGAAATAGGTCGCTGCAAATCTCATGATGATGACCCCAATCAGTCCACCAGCCAAGACAACAAGGAATTTCCCGCCATCCATGCCGCCAATATTCGGCAAATCTGTATCCGGCAATGCCATTGCCAAGGCTACAGCCGCAAGAATCGAGTCCACCGCAAATGCGATATCCGCAAATTCGACCTTCACGACCGTCATCCAGAAACCAGAACCACGCTTCGGTTTTTTGTTTGGATGCCCCTCCAAGCTGTCGTTCTCCTCTTTTTTCACGACAAACTTTCTGAATAAATGGTTCAGTGCGATAAATAAGAGATATGCCGCTCCCAGCGCTTGCATTTGCCAAACATCGACAAGAAAAGAAATAATGAATAAAGAGCCAAGTCGTAAAACAAAAGCACCGAACAATCCATAAAACAATGCTTTTTTCCGCTGTTCATCTGGTAAGTGCTTGACCATGATCGCCAAAACAAGTGCGTTATCGGCTGCCAGAATCCCTTCCAATCCAATCAAGACAAGTAAAACCCAGCCGTATTCTGCTAATAGTCCCCATTCCATCGTGTAAAACACTCCTTATTGCTACTTGCATTCGTTCCATCGATTATTGTTATATTTCCCAACTTATCGGGCCGCTAACAAGATTTTCATGTAATCAATCATCTCTAAATTTCAACGATATGATTATACACTTTTTTGTCGATAAAAGATAATTTTTGTGGAATGAAGATGCCAAGTGGGATTTGCATGGAATGGTCCCTTGGTGGCTATGTTCTCTACCTTAAAATGGGGTGATGCCGAAAGGGATGTAGCCTATAAGCTTGGCCTAAACCAGTGGCAATGGAAAGGCCGTTGAACTGGAATGAATAAAAGTTCATTCCTGCAAAAAAATAAACCCACGAGGATTATTCCTCGCAGGCTTATTTCTATATTCACTTACTTATTGATTCTCATATTCTTCAATTTCAGCTTTCAGTTTATCGAATAGGTCAGCGTCTACGCCATCGATTTCATTACGATAATATTCGTGGACAGGTTCTGCTGCTTCTCTAAACTCAGCAATCTGATCTTCATTTAGTTCAATTACTTCAGTTGGGTTTTCAGTGTCATCTTTGATCGCCTGTAGTCCTGCATCATTTTGACGTGCTTGCTCTTCAAAGACCCAATCTTGCATTTCTGCAGCTGTTTCCTGAAGAAGTTCTTTCACGTTATCATCAAGACTGTTAAACCAGTCATTGTTAACGGCTGTCATTGCTACATAGTTGTTGTGTTTTGGAATTGTCATTGTATCTTGGACCTCATGGAAACCTGCAGATTCAATGAAGAAAATCGGGTTTTCTTGTGCGTCAACGGTTTCACGGTCCAATGCAGTGTACAATTCACCCCAACTTAACGACTGAACTGTCGCTCCATAAGCATCATAAGTTTGACGCATCAACGGAGACTCTTGAACACGCATATTCAAGCCTTCCCAGTCAGAAGGAGATTCAATACCAACATTACTTGTCCAAGCCATTTGCCCTTCTGTCCAGAATGCAAGTGGTTTGAAGTTTTGCTCTTCATATTTTGCAGCTAGGTCTGTATTGATGGCTTCACTGTTCGTTAAGATTTCTTGCACTAATTCTTGATCTGTCGGGAAGAAATAGTGAAGTGAGAAGATTTGGGCATCAGGAATCTGACCACCAACAAACCCTGGTGACACAACAGCTAATTCAACTCCACCTTGCTGTAAGAGTTGGGCTTGGTCGACTTCACTACCAAGTGAACCATACTCAAGCGGTTCAACGGTAATGGCTCCACCTGTTTTCTCTTCAATACGCTTACCAAACTCAGCTGTGTACTCGTACTGAACTTCACCTTGTAGCTCTTCAGAAATAAAGCGCCATTCTTGTTCCTCAAAGTCTCCAGAAGCTTCTTCGCCTCCATCACCAGAACCAGAATCGGACTCCTCTTCTGAACCTGATTCTTCTTCTGACCCTGTATCTTCACTTCCAGAGTCACCTTCACTATCGTCGCCTCCACCACAAGCTACAAGCACTAAACTTAGTGCGAAAATGGAGACAAGCATGAGTAGATACTTCTTGTTAAAAATGATTATTACCCCCTAAGTAATTTTTATTATATAAAGGAGCTAACGAAATGGTTAGCTCGCTTTAAATACCATTAGATCAAAATTAAAGATAATTGTGGGAAGAGCACGAGCAATGCACCGATGACCAACAACATGATGATATATGGCGGCGTGCTTCGTATAACTTCCAAATAAGGCCTATTAAATACGGCACTGGCAGTAAATATATCGACCCCAAATGGCGGAGTGGCTGAACCAAGAGCTGCTTGGAACGTAACAATGACGCCAAGGTGGATCAGGTCAACGCCAGCCGCCTCTGCTGCTGGAGCAAAGATCGGTGTCAAGACCAAAATGACGACAATCGGGTCAACAAACATACACCCGATAAAGAAGAAAATGCTCACCATCAATAAAACATAAAGGGCACTTGGGTCTGTTCCTAGCACCGTCTCTGTGATCATTCTAGGAATACCTGCATAACCGATGACCCACGTAAACATTTGTCCACCTGCGACCAAAATAAATACAGCAGATGTGACAAGCCCGGTTGATAGTGCAATGCGAGGCATTTCTTTCCACTTGATCGTTCTAAAAATCATCACCTCAAGAATGAGTGCGTATAACACGGAAATACCTGCTGCCTCAACCGGTGTAAATACCCCCAAATAGATCCCACCGACGACAATAATCGGAAAACCTAAAGGCAATAAAGCTTTTCTGAAATGGTATAACCTTTCTCCCCACGTAGCTTTATCGGCTAACGGGATATTTTTGACTTTTGCAAAGATAATATTGTATATGGCAAAAGCTAAAAACACCATAATCCCTGGAATAATTCCGGCAATAAACAAATCGCCGACAGAGACACCACCTGCTGCAAGTGCGTAGATAATCATACCGACACTTGGCGGAATCAATAAGGCGACGTCACTAGCGTTGATGATCAATGCCATTGCTTGCGAGTCTTTATAACCGACTTTCAGCAATCTTTCCCGCATCGGGCGGCCAATAGCTACAACCGTTGCCTGCGTCGAGCCTGAAATCGCACCAAACATCGTACAGGCTGCTGCGGTCGTAACGGCATAGCCACCCCTGATATGCCCTATAAATGAACCCACAAAGTCCAATAACCGATTTGAGGTTTTACCAGCTGACATGATGTCCGCCGCAAAAATAAAGAGCGGAACAGCCAGTAGCACTGGTGATTCAATGCCTGTCATCAGTTGAGACATCAGTATATCCATACTTAGATTAGGATTATAAACCAACATGATGACAACTGGTGCCAGAATCAATGGGACCATCATAGGGAAATTCAAGAATAAAAACACAAACATGATCGTCAATAAAAGCGTTAATATTGTCCCCATAATTTAATCCTCTCTACCTTCTTTGATAGGATCAGACGGATACATCTTCCATCCTCACTTCTTTATTCTCTTTATCATTGTAGTCCACTGCATCCGTACCTAAGTAAACTTTATCTTTCGCCTTAGCTGTAAAGTTGACATATGTGTTGCGAAGATATTGAATCCCTGCGGTAAGAAAACCAATGGGAATAAATACGGCCATGAAATAACGTGGCACTTCCAAAGCCGTTGTGATCGCACCCGTGCTCTGTTCAAAAAGCACGAAATTATAAGAAAAGTAAGCCATAACAAACATAAGTATCGCTGTACCGAAATTGATTATGATCATCATAACCTTACGAACTTTAAACGGTGCAGAGTCATAGAATGCCGACATACTGATATGGCGTCCCCTTCTTGCTGCATAAGCGATCCCTACAAACGTCGCAATGATAATCGCAAACTTACTGACTTCATAAGCAAAATAGAATGCACCCGAATCAAATAGTTCACGGGCAATGACATTTCCGACGATCATAATTGAAATTAGTATGATGGCAAAAGAAAGAATGAATTCTTCTATTTTGACCATCGCCTTGTCCAAGAAACCAAAGACCTTTCTGATCCCTCGGAAGAAACTGTTCTCTTTTAGACCACCCAAAAGACTAGCCCCCTCTCGAAACCTATGTAATTTATTTTCAATGGATTAATTGCCGCAAAATTAGTCTATTTAAGCGTATATGAATCTGCGGCTGTTATTCAACACGCAAAAAAACACACATTTTAGAATTTAATAACCTATTTCGTGAAGAATTAAACATAAAATTCAAATTTCTGTTTTATCATCGATAATGCTCTCAAATAGTCGGGTATCCTCCAAATTTACTAGTTGATTTAAATTGATGACTTTGTTAAATAGGTTACTTTGTTTTTAGGTTTCGTTCTATAGTCTGTGAATTTCTTACGATTAGATTCATGGGGCCTTTCTTGATTGGTGAATATATAGGGGTTTTCAGCAATTTTAAGGGTGTACATTACCTTGTTTATGTACTATTCGACAAGTAATCAAATGATTCCTTCTAAATTAATTAATTTTTTGGAATATTTTTATAAGAGTATGGAATTGTGTATTTTATACAGGTGATTTCTAGTACATTTGATTACCTATTTATGTTCTGGAGAAAAAAAGCTCAAATAGCCTGATTAGCCATTTGAGCTTATGAACCTACTGTTTATTATTCGGTTTCGCTAACGTAATCACCACGTCGTTGGATTCGACT
>CALGNY010000062.1 GCA_937958375.1 uncultured Bacillaceae bacterium | reverse complement strand
GGGATATCTCAGAGCGTCCAAGAAATAAGTTCCAATGATTCTAAATTGAAAGGAGGAATTATCCCATGAAATTATTTGTCGGATTAGATGTGAGTTCGTTTGATATCAAGGTTTGTTTTTTAAATGGCGATGGTGATCAACTTAAATCCTTTACCACCGCCAATGACCTTCCAGGTGCAACACGACTGCGAGACGAAATACTTTATACGGTCAAAGATCAATCGGTTGACGTCCTGCGAATCGGGCTTGAATCCACCAGTGTATACAGCTTTCATCCATCCATGTTTTTACACAATGATTCGGCTTTACGTGCACTGGGGGCGAAGGTATTTGTCATGAATCCCAAACAGATTGCCAACTTCAAAAAGAGCTATAGCGACATGGACAAAACGGATGAAATTGACGCTTTTGTCATCGCCGACTACCTTCGGTTCGGTCGATTGCCCATGTCTGTTGTAAAAGAAGAACAGTACGTTGCACTGCAACAATTAACACGGGCAAGGTATCAGCTGGTGCGCCAAGTTACCCAGGAAAAACAGCGCTTCCTTCAATACCTGGAATACAAGTGCAACACGTTCACCGAAGAAGTGGAATCGTCTGTTTTTGGTAAAGCCATGATGGATTTGTTTTTGGAACAATACAGCCTGGAAGAGCTGGCGCAAATGAGTCTTGATGAATTAGCTGCCTATCTCAGCACTAAAGGGAAAAATCGTTTTGATGATCCGGAGAAGGTTGCCAAATCCATTCAAAAGGCAGTTCGGTCTTCCTACCGCCTGGACAAGGTTGTGGAAGACTCGATTGACACCATACTGGCGACTTCCATCACGGTAATTCGGACATTCCAAAAGCAGATAAAGGAAATTGATAAATCGATTAGAAGCATCATGGCCGGAGTGCCGCAAACACTCCAGACTGTACCAGGCATTGGCCCGGTATTTACAGCCGGCATCATCGCTGAAATCGGTCAAATTGAGCGATTTGAAGATGAAACCAAGATTGCCAAATACGCCGGGCTGTATTGGCGTAAACATCAATCAGGACGATTCACGGCAGACGATACTTCATTGTCGCGGAACGGGAACCAATATTTGAGATATTATCTGGTTGAAGCCGCCAACTCGATAAGAAGGCAAATTCCCGAATACAGTGCCTATTATGCGAAAAAGTATCAGGAAGTACCCAAGCACCAACATAAAAGAGCACTCGCCCTAACCGCAAGAAAATTTGTGCGTTTGGTTGATGCGCTACTACGCAAAAACCAAATTTACACGCCAAAAGGAGCGTTGATAGATGAAGCATAAAAACTGCTTCTGCATCCTTTGAATATCTTCCAGTAAATCCCAAATATTTACTGGTCTAGCTTAGTGTTGCCTTTTTTCAACAAATTGCACCTTGATAA
>CALGNY010000061.1 GCA_937958375.1 uncultured Bacillaceae bacterium | reverse complement strand
CAAGATATGCGCCCGTGAGCTGAAAATATGGTCCCGTGAGCGGAAAATATGGTCCATGCGCGAGATATATGTGCCCACCAGCAAATAAATGCGCCCTCCATCTGAATAAAATAATCCCACGAGTCTATTAATGGTCCATAACAAGTATACAAATTGATTTTGTTGCACAAAAAGGATAATATGAATATATACTCATATAATAAGTAATAGAGAAAAGAGGAAAGATAATGGGCGATGAATTGAACCAAATCGACTTGGATGAAGAAACGTTATTTATCGTGTCCCAGACGTTTAAGGCGTTGAGTGATCCGACGCGAATTCGGATTCTTCATTTACTTTTTCATGATGAATATTCGGTCAATGAAATTGCAGAGAAGTTGCATTTGAAGCAGACGACGGTTTCTCATCAGCTACGTTTTCTGAAAAATCTGCGCCTGGTGAAATTCCGCCGAGAGGGGACGTCGTTGTTTTATTCACATGACGATGAGCATGTGATGAATACGTTGAAAGAAACAATCGATCACGCGACTCATATGTGATTTTAAATTCGGGTAGAGAATAGTAGGTACGGTTTTAGGAGGATTTTCGTGGGACACAATCATGATCATGGACATACACATGCGGCAAATAAAAAATCGTTACTCATCAGCTTCATATTAATTACTGCTTTTATGATCGTTGAAGCGATTGGTGGGTTTTTGACAAATAGTTTGGCGTTGCTTTCGGATGCAGGTCATATGCTAAGTGATGCGATTTCGCTTGGGGTCGCATTTTTTGCATTTACACTTGGTGAGCGTGTGGCAAATTATAGTAAAACGTTTGGGTACAGACGGTTTGAAATATTGGCGGCTGTTTTTAATGGTGTGACGTTAGTCATCATTGCTGTTTTTATTTTCTATGAAGCGTTTAACCGGTTTTCGAACCCACCGGAAGTTGCTTCAACAGGGATGTTAGTGATTGCGACCATCGGATTGTTGGTCAACATTTTGGTTGCTTGGATTTTGATGCGTGGTGATACGAAGGAAAACTTAAATTTGCGTGCGGCATTTCTTCATGTGCTCGGTGATTTATTGGGTTCAGTCGGAGCGATTGTTGCTGCACTGCTGATCATCTTTTTCGGATGGGGTTGGGCCGATCCACTTGCGAGTGTCATTGTGGCGGTGTTGATTTTAATCAGTGGTGTTCGTGTGACAAATGATTCCTTTCATATTCTCATGGAAGGAACGCCGAAGAATGTGGACATTAATCGCATCATCCAAACGATTGAAGGCGTGCCTGAGGTCGAGTCGATTCATGATTTGCATGTGTGGAGTATTACGAGTGGGCAAAATGCGCTGTCTTGTCATGTGGTTGTCGATCATGAATTATCGATTCAAGCATGCCAAGGCATTTTGAGAAAAATTGAGAATGAACTGGAAACTCTCGGAATCGGTCATGTGACGATTCAGCTGGAAAGTGAGGATCATCCTCACGGCGAATCACTAATTTGTGAGTTTAATCAGAGTTGACGCGTGATTTTAGCCGGATGATCCATTCACTCACGAAACCGACCAGGACACCAATGATCACAGGGAGTAGGCCAAAGGAAATACGGAATGATGTTTCACTGAATTCTGCGATATAGTAGTCGTAAATAAATCCGAAGCCATACAATCCAATGATGGTGACGAGTGATAATATGAGCGGAATCCAAAATGGTTTTCTCAATTGAATCACCTCACAAATTAAAGTCGTTACACTCATAGTAACATGTAAAAAGAAACCCACAAATGGGTCTGACACATTTGTGGGTAATTGGTTATTTGGATTGGATATACAGCTCACCTAGGATTTCCTGTTGGTCATAGGTTTCTGGACTTAAGTTTTCTTTGATGAAATGCTGAATTTCGGTAGGTTGTACATCATACAAGACTTCGATTTCTTTGGAAAATAACAATTCTTCATCTTTTAATAGTGCGTCAAGTTCAGGTTGCTGTTTTGGTCGGATATCGTTTTTATCCAAAATCTGTTGTAAGCCTTGAACGTACGTATCGAGTGTGCGAGTACCGACGACTCTGACGCCTTGGTTATCTTCATTCACCATGATCACACTTGGGAAGCCCATTGCCCCAACGTTTCTGGCAAGCTGAAAATCTTCGTTCAATAGCTGCTGTGCTTCCGGTTGCTCGGCTTGCTGAATCGTCTCTTCACCTGGAAGACCCATATTGTCCACAAGATCGGTCAGTACCTCAGAATCAGAAATATTTCGGTTAAACGCAAAGACCGCCTCTCGAGCACGACGCAAGAAGGTAGTAGCTTTCTCGTCGCCGTGGTTTTTCTGAATGACTTTAAAAACGCGTGAAGCAGGGTAGGACGACTGAACTGGATTGTCGATCATCAACGACCCGTCGATTGGCATCCGGGATTGTTCACCGACTTCACGCCAATGCGGTGCAACATCTGCCGGACCGTGAATTCCGTTTGCAGGGTCGACCGGTCCGTCTCCCCATTTTTCCAAGAGGCCGCCCATGACGGTATGAAAACGGAAATGGTCACCGTATTGTTCGATGAATCGTCGCAACGTCGGTTCGAACGCCCAGCAATGGGAGCAAATCGGGTCGGTCACATAATAAATGTCGATGGTCTTTTTCGGCTGACTCAAGTCAATCATTTGGAATTCGCCGTTGCTGTTGTCGCCAACGCCGCAAACACCTGTATTTGGATCACAAATTAATGGATTGTTCTTTTCGTTACTCAATGAAATTCCTCCTTAGGCAATTCATTTGCTTTCTAATTCTATTGTAAGGAATAATAAAAATAATCGATACCAGCAAAGCTTGGATTATGTTGTTTATCCAACACATTTGCCGATCTGTTGAAAAAGGATGGGTGAAAATAGATGCCAGAAGTAAAAAAAGATCTGCGTATTCAGCGGACACGGAAGCTGATTATGGATTCTTTCATTGATTTATCCGGCAAGAAAGAGTTTCGGGATATTACGGTGAAAGATATAACCACAGAAGCCATGATCAATCGTGCCACGTTTTATTACCACTTTGATGATATATATGATTTATTGGAAAAAGCACTTTCTGAAGTCTTGATGGTTAATTTGGAAGGCGCCCAGTTTGAAAGTAGCACATTGGACGAAGGAACTTTCATAAAGCTATTTACCGCCATCACTGATTTCCAGCTATCTTTATCCCGACGATGTCACCGGGGCTATGAAGAAACGATCGCCCGCATCATTAGGGAACAGCTTGAAGTTGTGCTTTATGGAATGCTTATTAAAGATCACGAAGAGCTTCCGGAATTAAAAACGGTTGCTGTTATGCTTAGTTGGGCATTGTATGGTGCTTCTGTTGATTGGAAAAACAATTATGCCGATCAATCACCTGAAGCATATATCGAACGCGTCATTCCTTATCTCATATCAAGCGTGAACATCAGCTGAGCGGCTGATGTTTATTTTTTTGGAAATGTTTTTGGATAAATCGTACAGATTTCCAGCCTCTTTTTTATACACTCTGCCGATTGTTTGATTTTCCCGTCTCGCATACAATGTAGGAAAAAGCGTCTAAGT
>CALGNY010000060.1 GCA_937958375.1 uncultured Bacillaceae bacterium | reverse complement strand
TTTTTTGTGTAGTTATCCATGTACCATGCTCCTTTAGCCCCGACATCTTTCGTATCCGTATCTTATCAAAGAACAATGAAAAGTGCATTCCAAGTAATTTGCGTAACCATTCACAATCCTTAATTTCTCTACCCGATTATGCTACAATTTAACGTATTGTTGGATTTAGAAAGAAAGAGGGGTTAGATGACAACATTCAAAGGATTTGATCAAAAAGATTTCGATGTTTTCAAAATTGAAGGATTGGAAGAACGGATGGAAGCGCTGAGAAGCCGAATTTCGACAAAGCTCGAAGCGATTGCAACAGAGCTTGAACCGACTGTATCCAGCCTTTCTGGTGACGAAATGTTTGTACACGTTGCCAAACACGCAAGACGGACAAAAAACCCACCGAATGACACGTGGGCAGCGCTTGCAAGCAGTAAGCGCGGCTATAAAATGTTGCCTCATTTTCAAGTCGGCATGTGGGAAACGCATGTGTTCGTTTGGTTTGCGGTCATCTATGAAAGCCCGATTAAGGTTGGGTTGGCTCAGCAGCTCAAGAAAAACAAAGAAGATATTTTGAGTCATTTATCGGATGACTTTGTTTGGTCAAAAGACCACATGCAGCCTGAAACCATTTCTCAAGAAGAAATCGAAAAGGGTGGCTTTGACGAGCTTGTCGATCGATTGGAAAACGTAAAAAAAGCGGAAATCCTCTGTGGTAAAACGTTTGATCGAAAAGATCCAATTCTGAAAGATGGGGATAAGTTTTTGAATGAATGTGAACATATACTGAAAAAGGTCATGCCGATATACGACCTTGCTAAAAATGTGAGCCCGAATCAATAATTCCGTTTAAAAACAACTAGATAACTGCATGTAATCGCTCAGGGAGCAAACGATGCCGAAGCGCGCGCTTGTTTGTCCTTTAGACCTGAGCGATTATATCGCAGGATTTAATACTTATTTTTTTAACTGGATTGTTCCTTCTTCTTGCTGATTTGCTTTTTTGACGACGTCATAGGGGACATATCCAGATTTCTTCTCAAACTCTTTAAATAAAGTTTTCTCTTCACTTTTTGACGGAACCACTTGTTTAAACTTCTTATAAGTCGATTGTACTTTCTCAGAAGAGGTCCCTGATTCATATGCTTCCTCTACTTGTTGAAAGAAATCAATGACCTGCATGATCTCTTCGGTAGACCAATCCGGGTCGATTGGATAACTGTATTCCAAGCAGATCCCTCCTTATTTTTGTATCACTTGTCCAAACCGTTCGCCGATGTCCGCCGCTTCCTCAACTATCCGGTTAAATAATTCTTCAACGGTCGGTATATCGTCAATCCTCCAGGAAACCTGGCCTGCCCAGCCAAAGCCTTCCTCTTCCACTCCATCATGGATGAACCGTTTATTGGCTTTTCCGCTTATATAATCTTTCAATCCTTCATAACCCGCCTGTTGACTTTCCAATTCAAGGATTTTATCTGTCCACTCATTTCGTAATACTCTAGCAGGTGCGCCGATGGATTCTTTAATCATGACGGTAGAACGTTGATCCGCATCTAGAATCGCTTTTTTGTATGGTTCGCTTGCATGCACACATTCTTTCGTTGCAATAAAACGGGTGCCCATTTCGATTCCTTCTGCACCAAACGCCAAAGCAGCCATCAATCCTCTTCCATCGTTAATTCCACCCGAAGCGACAACCGGAATATCTACGGCATCGACCACTTCTGGAATCAAAACAAAATTTCCGATATGGTCCCTGCCTAAGTGGCCACCGCCCTCATAGCCGACCACCATGACAGCATCTGCCCCTAACTCTTCCGCTTTCTCTGCTTGTCTTTTGGCTGCAACCAAAACCAACTTTTTCGTGTCTGTTCCATCAAACATATCTAAAACTGGCTTCGGGTTGCCTCCCGTAACAGAAATGGCTGGTACTTTTTCATCCAATGCTACTTGGACCATATGTTCAAACGGACGACCATGCTGCCCAATGGCAAAATTGACCCCAAAAGGCTTGTCCGTCAGTTCTTTCACTTTTCTTATCTCTTCCCTTAACGTATCTTCACTATCCAAACTCATGGCTGTAATTTGGCCTAGCCCACCTGCATTAGAAACCGCAGCCGCAAGCTCTGAATAAGCCAAATGAGCCAATCCACCTTGGATAATCGGCAAGTCGATACCCAATAATTCAGTAATTCTTGTTTTCAAAGCAAATTCCCCCTTCAAAGGATCGTCTTTAGTAATTGTACCATTTACTCAGAAAATTTAAAATTTAGAACGAATTATTTTTGCACAAAAAGAAACCCATAACTAGACCCTCCTCCAGTTATGGATTCATATTATTCAGGTATCAAAATTTCTTCTGGATCAATAAAACCAAAGCCCTTTTCACGAATGCCGGATACAATGTCAGGTAAAGCAGCATGGGTCCATTCACGGTCGTGCATCAGTAAATTCGAGCCATTTCCAAGCAATTCGGTTTCGACCATGATTTCAGCCAAGGCCTCTTTTTCCATGTAATCTGCCTGGAAGTCATAGCCGAATGACCAGTTCATCAATAACATGCCTTCCTCTTTCACCAAATTCTTGACAAAGTCTGTATTCGCGCCATGTGGTGCCCGGAAAAATTTCGGTCGTTCGCCAATGATTTCTTCAATCTTATCATTTAATTTGACGATTTGTTCTTCCTGTTCTTCCTCTGTGATCTCTTTTAAGTTTGGATGATCATATGTATGATTTCCAATTGCAAAGCCCATCTCATGGATTTGCTTAAGTTCTTCTTGACCTTCTTCTGATTCTATAAAATGGCCATTGACGAAAAAGATCGCCGGGACCTCCAACTTATGTAGGGTTTCCGCCATTTCTACGCCGTGTTTGTCCGGTGCGTCGTCGAATGTCATTAATACAACTTTTTCATCCGCATCATCGATCGGTTCAAAGCTCCAGACCTCATTCATTTCATAACGTGGTTCTTTTATGGCTTCTTCTTTTATGGCTTCTTCTTTTACGACAGTTTCTTCTTCTGACTCTTCGTTTATTTCTTTATCTGTCTCTTGTTCTGAATCTTTTTCGATTTCTCCCTCAGAATCTTCCTGCTCTGATTCTTCACCTTCACCGGCTTGTTCCATCTCGGTTTGATTTTCTTCAGCCTGCTCTCGTTCAGCATCTTTCCCCTGTCCAAAAACTTCACCTTGTTGACAACCTGAAGCGATTAATAGGATCAGTAATATTCCAATGATGTAGTTCGCTTTCAACCAAAGTCCTCCCATAAATGATGTTATACATCTATTATACCGCGATAACGTTTGACAGGAAATAGTCAATTTCGACGAGATGGTTAATAAAAACCGATTAGGGTAAAAGTATAAAAGTATATTCATTGTTGGGCGTTGAATCCTGAACGAATTTTTGTTTCAATGGAAACTGTCGTGAAAAATCCTTGATCGCTAGGAGGTTTTTTGGTTGGCTAATAAGGTAACAAAAGTATTTTATATTTCTTTAGTCATTACGATCTTATTTATCATTTGGGGAATCATTCCGTCGAGTGTATTACCGACGTGGAATCTGAACAATATTACCTCATCCATACAGGGGTTTATCGTGGACAAGTTTGGTTGGTTTTACTTAATGTCCGCTACTTCATTCCTAGTGTTTGCTATATTCCTGATTGTTTCAAAGTACGGGAATATTAAATTAGGAAAAGACGCTGATGAACCTGAATATAATTACCTGACTTGGTTCGGTATGCTTTTCAGTGCGGGAATGGGGATTGGCCTTGTATTCTGGGGCGCAGCAGAGCCTATTTCTCATTACAATACCCCTCCATACGCAACAGAAAGTGATACTGAAGCCGCCAAGCTGGCATTAAGGTATTCATTTTTCCACTGGGGATTGCACCCATGGGGAATTTATGCCGTGTTAGCAATGGCACTTGCATACTTCCAATTCAGAAAAGATCAGCCCGGATTGATCAGTACCACATTAAGACCTCTGTTTGGTGACAAAATGGATGGCGGATACGGCGCATTAGTTAACGTGATTGCTGTTTTTGCGACCGTATTCGGCGTTGCTACATCACTCGGATTAGGAGCACAACAAATCGCAAGTGGAGTCGGTTTCTTGTTTCCAGGAATCTCAAATAACATCCTGACTCAATTGATCATTATTCTTATCGTAACGGTTCTATTTATGATCTCAGCAGCAACTGGATTAAATAAAGGGATTCGGATTCTGAGTAATACCAATATCATGCTTGCGTTTCTATTGATGTTTTTCTTATTGTTTGTTGGTCCAACAAACTTTATCATGAATTTCTTTACAACCTCACTAGGTTCTTATATTCAAAACTTACCGTCCATGAGTTTCAGAACCACACCGTTTAATGCGGACAATACAGAATGGTTACAGAATTGGACCATTTTCTATTGGGCGTGGTGGATCGCTTGGGCACCTTTCGTAGGTATGTTTATCGCACGGGTATCCCGAGGCCGTACGGTTAGAGAATTTGTCATTGGTGTATTATTGGTGCCAACGATATTTGGTGCACTCTGGTTCTCCGTATTTGGTGGTTCCGCAATTTCCCTTGAGTATCACGAAGGCATGGATTTAATGTCTGTCATTAACGATGGTGGAACGGAAATTGCTTTATTCACCGTTCTTGAAAACTACCCAATATCCTTGGTGACATCTGGTTTGGCCATTTTATTAATCAGCACATTTTTCATCACATCAGCTGACTCAGCAACATTCGTCTTAGGAATGCAGACGACTGGTGGAAGCTTGAATCCAGATGTACGAGTTAAGCTACTCTGGGGGGTCATCCAGTCAGCAACAGCAGCAGTTCTTTTGTGGCAAGGTGGTTTGGGAGCCTTACAAACCGCATCTATTTTAGCTGCATTCCCGTTTGTGATCATATTGCTGTTGATCATATTCTCTTTAGTAAAAGCATTCCAAGAAGAGGCGAGACAAGCACCGCTTAGAAGACGTAAACGAAATGAATACGAAGAAAAATAATGATGATGAATCACCAATTGGGCAGGCAGCTCGATTGGTGATTTTTTGTTAAGACGGCAAGAGGTAGATAAGGATTAATGCACAGACTGCTGATAAACACTTGCCAACTGTCGATAAATGTGTCCGCACTGCCGATAAACGCGTCCGTACTGACGATAAATGCATCCCCACTGCCGTTAAACGCATCCCCACTGCCGATAAACGCCTGACAACTGTCGATAAACGCGTCCACACTGCCGATAAACGCGATCCCACTGCCGATAAATGCTCCCTCACTGCCGATAAACACCATCCTCACTGCTGATCTACGTGAGCTGATTACTGAATTTCATCCGCTAACAATTAGGAACCTTCACACTGACACTTAAAAACAACAAGCCAATACAAAAAAATATCCCCAGCTAGTGGTCCAACCACCAACTGGGGATATTCATTGAGATTTATTTTGCTGTGTGAATAGGCATTCCAAGTGCTACATCTGCCGCTTCCATCACCGTTTCACCTAACGTTGGGTGAGCATGAATGGTTAGGGCTAGATCTTCTGCTGTCATGCCTGCTTCAATTGCTAGTCCTAACTCAGCGATGATTTCACTTGCGTTTGGTCCGGCGACTTGTGCACCAATAACAAGGTCATCTGACTTACGAGTGACTAGTTTCACGAACCCATCTGTGTCGTTTAGGCTAAGCGCACGACCGTTTGCACCGAATGGGAACTTAGAAGCTTTGACATCATATCCAGCTTCTTTTGCATCTTTCTCATTGTATCCGACACTGGCTAGTTCCGGATCAGAGAAGGCAACGAGTGGCATGGATAGGTAGTCAACTTCTGATTTTTCTCCACTGATGGCTTCAGCCGCTACTTTTCCTTCGTAAGAAGCTTTGTGTGCAAGTGGTGGTCCATCCACGATGTCACCAATCGCAAAGATGGTATCTACATTCGTACGGCCTTGTTTATCGACTTTGATTATGCCTTTGTCATCCATCTCCACACCGACTTCCTCTAGTCCGATTTCATCAGTGTTTGGACGACGACCGACTGTTACGAGTAGATAGTCTGCTTCAACGGTTTTCTCTTCGCCTTTCACTTCATAAGTGACTTTTACGCCGTTGTCCGTTTCTTCAACGCCTTGTGCCATTGCTTCTGTGACAATCTCGACACCTTTGCCTTTCAGACGTTTTTTGACCAGTTGAGTCATTTGTTTTTCGAAACCGCCTAAGATATCTTTCGCACCTTCTAGGATGGTCACTTCACTACCAAAGCTAGCGTATGCACCACCTAGCTCTGTACCAATGTAACCTCCACCGATGACAACGAATTTCTTAGGGATTTCTTTCAGGTTCAATGCGCCTGTTGAATCGAGTACGCGTTCAGAATATGGGAAAGGTTTCAGTTCAATCGGTCTAGAACCAGTCGCCAGAATGGCATGTTTGAATTTATACGTTTGAGACTGCTTCTCGTCCATTACTTTTGCTGTGTTTTTATCAACAAAATACGCTTCGCCTTTAACGATGTCTACTTTATTTGCTTTCAATAAGCTTTCGACACCGCCTGTCAGACGATCAACGACTTTGCCTTTCCAATCTTGGACTTTATCCCAATCAACGGTTACATTTTCAGCGGAAATACCTAGATCATCAGAGCCTGATGCATGCTCATAACGATGACCTGCTGAAATGAGTGCTTTGGAAGGAATACAGCCGACGTTCAAGCAAACGCCTCCCAAATCACCTTTCTCGACAATCGTTACTTTTTGACCCATTTGAGCAGCACGAATCGCTGCAACATAACCGCCGGGACCCGCTCCGACGATCAGCGTATCGACTTCTTCTGGAAAATCTCCTACTACCATAATCTACGCCTCCATCATAATTAGTTGTGGATCATTCAATAAACGCTTGACATTATTCATCGCATGCTGTGCAGTCGCACCATCTACCATACGATGGTCAAAGCTGAGTGATAATGCTAGTACAGGTGCAACGACGACTTCACCGTCACGAACAACTGGTTTTTCACTGATTCGGCCAATTCCCAAGATTCCTAATTCAGGATGGTTGATGACCGGTGTGAACCACTGTCCACCAGCTGACCCGATATTCGTGATTGAGCAAGAAGCACCTTTCATTTCCTCTGCTGAAAGTTTACCATCGCGAGCTTTTGTTGCCAACTCATTTATTTCACCAGAAATTTCGAAAATGGATTTACGATCAGCATCTTTGACGACAGGCACCAACAATCCACGATCCGTGTCTGCTGCGATACCGATATTGTAATAGTGTTTGTATACAATTTCTTCTGTGTCATCATCAAACTCAGCATTGAGGATCGGATATTTTTTCAGTGTTGAAACAAGTGCCTTCACGACATAAGGTAAATAAGTCAGTTTAATGTCTTGCTCTTGAGCAACCTCTTTAAAGCGTTTACGGTGTTCGACCAATGCTGTCACATCAACATCATCCATCAATGTGACATGCGGTGCCGTGCGTTTCGAGTTGACCATTGCATTGGCAATCGTGCGTCGGATACTGCTGATTTTCTCTCTCGTTTCAGGATATTGTCCTTCCGTCTTCTGTGGTGATGCTTTTGCATCTGACTTAGATTCATCCGTATCAGCAGCTTGAGAGGCTTCTGGTTGTTCACCGCTCAAGAATTGATCAATATCTTCTTTCAAGATGCGACCGTTTTTACCTGAACCACTGACTTGCTGAATGTCAACGTCATTGTCGCGAGCATATTTACGTACAGATGGCATCGCAATGACACGCTTCTTCTCGTCACTGGATGGCTCACCTTGGGATTGATCCTTATCATCGCTTGTCTCAGTGGATTTCTCTTCACTTTTCGCTTCGGATTTCTCCTCTTTTGCTTCTTCTTCTGAAGAACCTTCATCTTCTTCAGAACTAGAATCATCTTCATAACCTTCTGCATCGAACGTGATAATGACCGTCCCGACCGTCGTGACTTCACCTTCATCAACGAAGATTTTCTTTACGGTTCCGTCGACCGGTGACGGAATTTCCACGACTGCTTTATCGTTTTGGACTTCAGCAAGCACGTCATCCTCGCTAACTTCATCGCCTTCTTTGACAAACCACTTGGCGATTTCACCTTCGTGGATTCCTTCACCAATATCAGGAAGTTTAAATTCAAAGGCCAAGCTAATCCCTCCTATTCATTTTCATTTCGATTAAAAGTTCATGGATTCTTTTACTTTTTCTTTAATATCAGTGTGATCTGGTAACCAAACTTCTTCTGCTTGAGAGAATGGGTAAACCGTATCTGGAGCTGTTACACGCATAACAGGCGCTTCCAAATGCAGGATTGCTTTTTCTTGGATGTCCGCCACGATAGATGCTGCAACTCCAGCTTGACGCTGAGCTTCCTGGACAACGACAGCCCGGTTTGTTTTCTTGACGGATTCAATAATCGTATCCATATCAATCGGGCTAACCGTGCGTAGGTCAATCACTTCACAGCTGATTCCTTCCTCTTCTAACTCTTCAGCTGCTTTGATTGCCGTGTGTACCATCGCACCATATCCAACCAATGTGATATCGGTTCCTTCTCTTTTGACGACTGCTTTATCCAAATCAATCGTATATTCTTCTTCAGGAACTTCTTCTCTGAACGAACGATAAAGCTTCATATGTTCCAAAAAGATAACCGGATCATTGTTTCGGATGGAAGAAATCAACAATCCTTTTGCATCATATGGGCCAGATGGAATGACAACTCGTAAACCAGGTGTCTGTGCCATCAGACCTTCCAAGCTATCCGCATGGAGTTCAGGTGTGTGTACTCCACCACCAAAAGGCGAACGAATCGTAATCGGCGCATGCCATCTGCCACCTGAACGGTAACGGAAACGAGCAGCCTGACCAGCCACCGCGTCCATCGCTTCGAAAACGAAGCCGAAGAATTGGATTTCAGGCACAGGACGGAATCCTTGTGTCGAAAGCCCAACAGCCATTCCGATAATTCCTGATTCTGCCAATGGCGTATCAAAAACTCTTTCTTCCCCGAATTCATCTTGCAGGCCTTCAGTCGCACGGAACACACCGCCGTTTTGACCTACGTCCTCACCGAACACGAGCACATCTTCATCATTTTTGAGCTCAGTGCGTAAGGCATCTGTTATCGCTTGAATCATTGTCATTTCAGCCATGGTTTACTTCGACTCCTTTTCTTTGTATTCTTCCATCTGTTCCTCGAGGTTAGGTGGAAGTTCCTCATGCATAATGGACATCAAGTCCGTTACAGATTGTTTTTCTTGTTTGTCTGCTTGCTTAATCGCAGCCTTGATTTCTTCTTTAGCTGTTTCGATGACTTCATTTTCTTTGTCTTCTGACCATAGGCCTTTTTCTTCTAAATATTTACGGAAGCGAACGATTGGATCTTTTTTCTCCCACTCGCTGTCCATATCTTCCGTACGATAACGAGTCGGATCGTCACCAGCCATCGTGTGTGGTCCATAACGATACGTCAATGTTTCAATCAATGTTGGCCCATCACCGTTAATTGCCCGCTCACGAGCTTCTTGAACAACTTTATACACGGCAAGTACGTCCATTCCGTCAACTAAGAATCCTGGAATCCCCATAGCTGCAGCTTTCTGAGCAATTGTCTTCGCTGCAGATTGCTTTTCAACCGGTACAGAAATAGCAAAGCGGTTATTTTGGACGATAAAAATAGCTGGTGCTTGATATGCTCCCGCAAAGTTGACCCCTTCATAGAAGTCCCCTTGTGAAGCACCTCCGTCACCTGTATACGTAATCGCTACGTTCTTCTTGCCACGTCGCTTCAATCCTAGTGCAACACCAGCTGCTTGCGTAATTTGTGCCCCGATAATGATCTGAGGGCTCACGGCTTGTACATCTTCAGGCATTTGGTTCCCATGATAGTGCCCACGGGAGAATAAGAACGCTTGGTACAATGGCAAACCTTGCCAAATCAATTGTGGCACATCCCGGTAAGCCGGCAAAATGAAATCGTCTTGCTCCAATGCGAACTGACTTCCTAATTGTGAAGCCTCCTGCCCTGCTGTTGGCGCATAGAACCCTAGTCTGCCTTGTCGGTTCAACGCGATTGAGCGCTGATCTAAGATCCGTGTGTAAACCATTCGACGCATCAATTCAACCAAATCATCATCAGATAAATCTGGCATCGCGTCCTCGTTTACAATTTTTCCGTCTTCGTTGAGAATTTGAATCATTTCGAATTTCTCATCGATGCCTTCTACTGGACTTTTAAAAACCACACCAGTCACCTCTTCCTTTCCAAATATTATTTTCTATCATAGTTTGGCTAACGTTCCTCGCACTAAACTCCATCTTTTATATTTACCCACTGTAGCGTTCCCTTAATCAAACTAGCTGTTTCATTGAAATGATGAAATTTAGTAATACAAGGCTCTACTATTTAGTTTATATCATGAGATGATTCTTCGTCAATCACATTTGCTTCATCTAGCTTCATCACTTTTTCTGAATATTATCAAAAGGCAAAAAGAGAAAATCTGTTACACTGTAATTTGATCGCTGTATTACAACAGATAAGCATTGAATTGAGGAAGATATCTTGAAATCATCCGCCACAATCCAATAATTGTTCTATAGTATCTTTTCCTAATCCAATACAAAAAAAGAAACACCGATTTTGAAATAAATTCACAATCGATGTTTCTTCTTTGAGTTTATGAGTTAACTTTCCTCTGCATACTCGACGTTCAATTCAATCGTATCATAAAACTCTTTCTTCATTTCATTAAATTGATTGGTTTGTTCATTGAATGCTTGCTGATGTTCTGCGATCTGTTCGTATTTTTCATTGATTTCGTCAACTTGTTGATCGAGCGTCTCTTTGTCCAACTCTTCATCCATCAACATATCATATAATGCTTGGTCACTTTCGATAGATGACAGATAGGTCTCATGTAATTGGCCAAAAGCTTCGTAACGATTTTCCATGACGCTGACTAATTCATTGGCTTTCTCAGCAGGACCTTCCTCGAGTTCCTCAATTAAAGGGCCGATTTTGTCGAACTCCTCTTTGCCCGCTTCAATACTTTCCATTTCGGTGTCCATGAGCTCTTTTCGTTGCTCAGATAATTCTTTCGCTTGATTCGCTTTTTCTTCAACTTGATCGAGTTCTTCCATATTGATCTCAATCATTTCTTCATAAAGTACGTTTTCTTCTTTTTCAATGTCGACCAATTCTGCTTGAGCGTCTTGAAAATCACTTTCCAATTCGACTGCTTCCTCTAGATGCGTGTAAATCTCTTCCCCCGTCTGATCACTGCTATTACAAGCTGCTAAAACAAGGGTGAATACACTGGAAGTAATAATCAGTAATAGTTTTTTCATGTATGTTTCTCTTCCTTCCTGTCATCCTATCAAATTTTCCTGAGGTCATTATAACACAAAGCATTCCATTTTTTGAGACTCATTTTACTATGTTTCATAAGATTTTATGATAAAATTATGTGACATAGGATGTGGCCGGTGCATTAACTAATGATATAAATCAGTTATTATCGATACATCAAGTAAGGAGATGAACAGCGTGATTACGATGAAAGACATTGTCAGAGAAGGACATGAAGCTCTCCGTACACGAGCTGAAGAAGTGACATTACCACCAACAGAAGAAGAAAAAAATCTTTTGGAAGATATGTTGCAATACGTAAAAAACAGCCAAGATGAAGAAATGGTTGAGAAATATGAATTACGTAGCGGTGTCGGCTTAGCGGCACCACAACTCGGTGTTTCCAAACGGATGATTGCGGTGCATTTCACAGATTTTCATGACCGTCAGTATAGTTACGGGCTTTTTAATCCCAAAATCATCAGCCATTCGGTTGAAAAAACGTATTTATCTGGTGGAGAAGGATGCTTAAGTGTCGATCGGGAAGTTCCAGGAATCGTCCCTCGCCATGCAAGAGTGACAATCAAGGCGACGACACTGGAAGGCGAGGAAATCAAACTTCGTTTAAAAGGATATGCCGCCGTTGTATTTCAGCACGAGATTGACCATTTGAACGGGGTAATGTTTTATGATCATATCAACGAAAGTGACCCGATGACACCGCCTGAAAACTCAGTTCCTGCTGAAGAGATCTAAATTCTAAATCAGCATCGGAAAAGTTTTTCAGAAAATCCGATTGTCCATCCATTGAAATAATTTCATTTGTCTGGATAAAAGTATATAATGGAAATTAGAAGTGGATAATAAAGTTATCGACCGTGCACAACGTTTTCTTTTTCGTCAACCCTACGTTTTTGGATCAATATCATACGATAGGAGTGTATGATTGCCATGTTAAAACGATTAAGAGACAAGTTGAGAAAGCGTTTAAAAAAATTACTACGGGATAAAAAGACAATCGGAGCATAATTTTGTCCATAATGCTATTTAGGCATTTATATATTGCTTTTACGGATAGGTAAAGTACGCAGAAAACAACTTACTAGGAGTGAATTAAACGAATGATTTTTAAAGTGTTGTATCAGGAACATGCGGAAGAAGCCCCTGTTCGTGAAGAAACAAAAACGATGTACATTGAAGCAGACAGCGTGAAAGACGTCCGTGAAAAACTCGCTGATCGAACAATCAATATTGAACATGTCCTTGAATTGAGTGAGGCTCATTTAGCTTATGAGCAAAAATCCGAAGACTTCAAAGTGGAGAAGATCTAGCTACCATGAAATTCGTCAAAAATGACCAAGTAGCCATCTTCGCTTTGGGCGGGTTAGGTGAAATCGGTAAAAATACGTACGGCATCCAATTTCAAGATGAAATCATCTTAATTGATGCAGGCATCAAATTTCCTGAGGACGAACTTTTGGGAATCGATTACGTCATACCGGATTACACCTATCTGATCCAAAACCAAGATAAAATCAAAGGATTGTTCATCACTCACGGACACGAGGACCACATCGGGGGAATCCCGTATTTATTGCGAGAAATCAATGTACCTATCTATGCAGGAAAATTAGCAATCGGACTCATCAAAAACAAATTGGAAGAGCATAAACTTTTGCGGAACGCCAAATTGAATCCGATTCAAGAAGACGACGTCATTAAGTTCAGAAAAACTTCGGTCAGTTTTTTCCGAACGACGCACAGCATTCCCGATTCATATGGGATTGTCGTGAAAACACCGCCTGGAAATATCGTTCAGACGGGTGATTTCAAATTTGATTTCACACCAGTTGGAGAACCAGCCAACTTATCACGAATGGCTGAAATCGGAGAAGAAGGCGTACTTTGTCTTCTTTCGGACAGTACAAACAGTGAGGTGCCAGGCTTTACCTTGTCAGAAAGCGTAGTCGGGGAAAGTATCCAAGATATTTTCAGTAAAGTCGATGGTCGAATTATTTTCGCTACCTTCGCCTCCAACATCTACCGGCTCCAGCAAGTCGTTAAGTCCGCAGTTAAATACGGACGAAAGATTGCCGTTTTCGGACGGAGTATGGAAAACGCCATTCGAATTGGACAAGAGTTGAACTATATTACGGCCGATGAAGATACATTTATCGAACCGAACCAAATCAACCATTTGCCAAGTGATGAAATCGTCATCCTTTGTACGGGTTCCCAAGGTGAACCAATGGCAGCTTTATCACGGATCGCGAATGGTACACACCGACACATCCAGATTCAACCGGATGATACGGTCGTACTATCTTCTTCTCCAATTCCAGGGAATGCCATCAGCATTAACCGGAACATCAACAAACTCTATCGTGCCGGCGCTAATGTCATCCATGGATCACTCAACAATATACACACATCTGGGCATGGTGGACAAGAAGAGCAAAAGTTGATGCTTCGCTTGATGAAGCCAAAATACTTTATGCCAATCCACGGGGAGCACCGCATGCTAGTGGAGCATACAAAGCTAGCCGAACAAACAGGCGTCCCATTTGAAAACTCTTTTGTCATGGATATCGGTGACGTACTTGCCATTGGTAAAAAGGATGTTGGTGTCGTCGGAAAAATCCCTGCAGGTTCCGTTTATGTAGACGGAAGTGGAATTGGAGATATCGGAAATATTGTATTACGAGACCGCAGAATTCTTTCTGAAGAAGGTTTAGTCATCATTGTTGTCAGCATCGATATGAAAGAATACAAAATAGCTTCAGGCCCTGACATTATCTCAAGAGGGTTCGTCTACATGAGAGAGTCTGAAGACCTGATCAAAGAGGCACAGGGCTTAGTTGCCAAACACCTTGAAAAAGTAATGGAAAGAAAAACGACACAATGGTCCGAAATCAAGAATGAAATCACTGATACGATTCAGCCATTCTTATTCGACCGCACCAAACGTCGTCCAATGATTTTACCTATCATTATGGAAGTTTAAAATTTTTACCTATCCGAAAGCAAAATGAATAAAACACCAATCGACTCGTTCGGTTGGTGTTTTTTAATGGAATTGATTTTCAGTCCGTGCGTTGCGATCGAATTTTCTTTCGGTCAACGTTGTGAGAAGCCTTGTCAATGCGTTGAGAGCGTATTTTCCCACGCTCAACGTCGTGAGAGTCAGTAGTTAGTCCTCAATCACCAATTTTTTCTCAAACCGTGAAATATCCTTGTCAGCACCGATGACGATTAGGATATCTCCCATCTCTAACAACTCATCTGCCATAGGTGAAACATTGACATCTTTTCCTCTTTTGATGGCTACGACGTTACAGCCATATTTTGCACGAATGTCGAGTTGCTCTAATGTTTTCTGATCCATTTTCTTTCCGACTTTAACTTCGACAACACTATATTCATCAGATAACTCAATGTAATCCAAAATATTATTGGATACGATGCTATGTGCAATTCGGCGCCCCATATCTCTTTCTGGGTGTACAACCTCATCTGCTCCAATTTTATTCAGTATTTTTTCATGGTAATCATTTTGGGCTTTCACCGTAATCCGTTTGATGCCTAATTCTTCAAGCATTAATGTCGTTAGGATGCTAGCGTGAACATTATCACCAATCGCAACGATGACATGGTCGATATTTTTGAATCCCAAATCATTCAATGTTTGTTCATCTGTTGAATCCCCTATGACGGCATGGGTTGCAATATCTTTAAATTCATTGACCCTGCCTTCATCCCGATCAAGTGCAAGAACTTCAAAACCTTCTTGGCTTAATTCTCGACAAACACTACCTCCAAATCGGCCAAGTCCGATAACACCGTATAATTTTTTCATCGGTTCAACTCCCTTCGCACTTACACAGCTATCATACCATAATCAATTCAGCGGATTATAGTAAAAAAAGGACCACCGACAATCGGTGATCCCCACTGAATTATAATTGTTCGAGCATTTGGAATTGTGACTTGACTAAATCAAAATACTCGCCTTTTTTCATCATTAATTCTTGATGACTACCCCGTTCAAGGATCCTACCATTCTCTAAAACGATAATTTGGTCGGCATCTCGAATCGTTGAAAGTCGGTGTGCAATAATGATGGAGGTACGGCCTTTCAACAGTCTCTGCAAAGCTTCTTGGATTTTCATCTCTGTCTCTGTATCGATGCTTGCTGTTGCTTCATCCAATATGATGATTTTCGGATCGGCCAATAGGGCGCGAGCAAAGGAAAGTAACTGTCTTTCGCCTGCGGATAAAACATTCCCTCTTTCCTCTACCTCTGTTTCATAACCATCCGCCAAGCGCTGGATAAACTCATCCGCACCGACGACCTTGGCCGCTTCGATCACTTCTTCATCCGAAGCATCCGGTCGACCGAACCGAATGTTTTCCATAATCGTTCCGGAAAAGATAAACGTATCCTGCAAGACAACACTGATTCGCTGACGGATATCATCTAATTTGACATCCCTTAAATCATGACCATCGATTTTGACCGCACCTTTTGTCGGATCATAAAATCGACTGATTAAGTTCGCAATGGTTGATTTACCTGATCCCGTATGACCCACCAAGGCAACCGTTTCACCCGGTTTCATTTCGAGTGAAATCTCATGCAAAGCAACACGGTCTTCATCATAGGAAAACTGAACATGGTCGAACTCTATATGACCTTTAACATCATCAAGTCTAGCTGGATTTTTGCTTTCTTTTACGTTCGGTTGTTCATCCAAGAATTCAAAGATCCGCTCAGAAGCCGACATCGCCATCAGCATTTGATTATACATCTGGCCTAAGCGGGAAATTGGATCCCAGAACATCCCAATGAAAAACCCAAACACAACAAATGTCCCGATATCAATCGTTCCGTTAATGATCAAATAGGACCCATACGCAACAAGGATGACCGTACCAAATGCGTTACTCATTTCAACAAATGGTCTGAACATCGCACTTTTCCGGGTCGCGGTCTGCCAGCTGCTGAACGTGTCGGTATTTACCCCATTAAAGAATTCCGTATTTGCACTTTCTTGAGCAAATGACTGCGTAATACGAATTCCTTGGATACTCTCATTCAAGTGCGAGTTCAAACGGGATTGCTGAATCCGGACGTCCTGCCAAGAACGTCGGATATTTTTCCGCAGTTTTGTCGAAATATAGAACATGACCGGAATAATGATCATCACAGCCAGTGCTAATTGTGGACTTAAGATAAATAAAATCACGATAATGCTGACCAGTGTGACAACATCCATCAATAAATTGATGATTCCGTTTGTAAATAGTTCCTGCAACGAATTAATATCATTCATGATCCGAACGATGATACTACCCGCTGAGCGATTATCGAAAAATCGGTTAGACAGCCGTTGAACATGTGAAAATAAATGTTTTCTTAAATCATAAATGATATTCTGTCCCAAAATGTTGACATACTTAATTCGCACGGCGTTTCCGATATAACTCAGTACGTAAAGAATAGAAATTCCAACGACCAATTGAACGAGCAAATTGACATCTTGATTCGCAAGCGCGATATCGATTGCCACACGCCCAATCAAAATTGGCACAACCAATCGTACGACCGTCGAAACGAGCATGGCGATGACTGCGATCGGTAAAACCGTTTTGGCATATGGTTTCACAAACTGCAGCAACCGGACCATCTGTTTCCAGTTGAATGGTTTATCAACCGGGATATCCTGTGTATAATGGAACCTTTTTAAATGTGGACTTTTTTCTTTCGTTGTCGTAGCCATTCTGTCATCCCTCCTCTATGCATGCTTCTGGCTTTCCATGATTGCTTCTTTATCCTGATATTGAATCTCATAAATTCGTTGATAGGCTCCTTCGTTATGCACGAGTTCGTCATGCGTGCCACGCTCGACGATTTCTCCGTCCTCGAGCACCAAAATTTCATCCGCATGCTTTAGCGAAGAAATCCGGTGTGCGATGATGAACGTCGTACGATCTGTCATGACTTCCTTCAACGCTTTTTGGATTTTGAATTCAGTTTGCATATCAACAGCAGATGTTGCATCATCCAACACAAGAATACTCGGATTAATCAAAATGGCACGCGCAATCGAAATCCGTTGTTTCTGACCACCCGATAGTCCCATCCCTCTTTCACCTAAAAGCGTATCGTATCCTTTTGGCATTTCCATGATAAAATCATGAGCCTGGGCGCGCTTTGCCGCATCAATGATTTCCTCCATAGAAGCTTCCGGATTCCCATAGGCAATATTGTCTTTAATCGTTGTCGAAAATAAAAAAGGCTCTTGCAAAACGAATCCAATGCTGTTTCGTAATTGGGTCAAGGAATATTCTCTGACCGGTTTCCCATCTACCAGCACCTGACCCTCTTCGGGTTCGTAAAAACGGGTAATCAACTGTGTGATACTCGTTTTTCCTGAACCGGTTCCACCAATCAAACCGATAATTTTTCCAGGTGGCGCATCAAAGCTAATATGTTTTAACGCTTGATCGTCTTCTTCCACATACGTTAATGTGACATCCGCAAACGTAACATGCCCTTTGATCCGCTCAGCCGTTTCGGGAACTTGATCCTCAATTTCGAGATCGGATTCCAAGATCTCAAGCAAACGTTCTCCGGATGCTTTCGCTTGTGAGAATTGGTTGACGACGAAGCCCAAGTTCATCAGTGGTCCAAGAATGTACCAAACCAAACTGAAGAAAGCAATTAAACGCCCCACCGTCAGATCGCCCTCGATCACCAAATATCCTCCGAAGGCAAGTAATGCTACCGCACAAAAGTTTCCGATAAACTCCATGAGCGGAAAATACTTTGACCATATTTTTGCCGTATCAATATAATGTTGACGGTAATTTTCACCTTTCTCAGCAAACCTTCCGATCTCAAAATCTTCCCGGGATAACGATTTAACCGTGTTCATTCCGGATATATTCTCCTGCACACGTGTATTCATCCGGCCAAAAGATTTACGGATCCCGCGGAATGCCGGGTGCACGCGACGATCAAATTTAAACACAACAACCGCCAAAAACGGCATGGCAGCCATTGTCACTAAAGCAAGTGGTACCGAATAAAAAAACATCACCGTCATACTCACCGTAATCAATAAAAAGATCCGTAATAACTCCGAAAATCCAAATGAAAGGAAAAAACGAAAGCCTTCCACGTCAGCGGTTAACCGAGACATTAAGTCGCCTGTTTTTGCGTTATCATAATACTTGAACGACAAGCGTTGCAATTTTTTATACATTGCATCGCGTACTTTATAGACGGATGAAATCCCAAATAAATCCCCCATATATTGATTGTAATATGTGGCAATTGACTTCACGACCATCAATCCGATAAATGCGAGCGCAATATATGGCACAAGTCCAAATCGTTCTTCAGCCACAACATCATCAATCGTGACTTGAAGCACAATGGGATAAACAACCGTTATCCCCGCTACAAATAAAAGCGAAAAAATTGAAATGAAGAAATACTTTTTATAAGGCCAATAAAACTCTTTCAACTTCCTGAAAACATCCATGCTGATCCCTCACTTTTGCTAAATGCCTTTGCCTTACTAATATACCGAGTTCCGAAATAAATTTCCACCCTTTTATCTAAATTTAATTAAAAATAGTTATATTTTGAGGATTGAAAATAAAAATGTGGTTTATAACCATCAGCTAACGGGTATAGAAAAAAGGTTGAAGATAAACTATCTGAGAAACGAGCATCTACATAAAATCTTGGAAAGCGAGCTGTTGCAAAATGAACATCGATTATAATTGGGGAGAACTCTTGAATGCTGCAATCGGTATTGCCGGAAAAACATTGTTGCTGATTGTTTTATTTTTAATTATCCGACCGATTGGGAAAAAAGTGATTGATTCAACAATGGACAAGATGGCGACCAGACAAAACCTCACCGACGGCCGTAAAAAAACACTTCATAATCTACTCGTAAACATTTATGGGTATGTATTATTCTTCTTATTCATCGTCATGTTGCTAGGTATTTTTGACATTCCGATCGGACCGTTATTGGCCGGTGCAGGAATCATCGGATTGGCGATTGGCTTCGGAGCTCAAGGATTAGTGAGTGATATAGTTACTGGATTTTTCATTTTGATCGAGAAACAAATTGATGTTGATGATTATGTTACCGCTGGCGGCGTTGATGGCATCGTAGAAGAGTTGGGATTACGTACGACAAAAATCAGAAGCTTCGATGGAACACTGAATTATGTGCCAAATCGAAATATCGAAAACGTGAACAACCATACCCGTGGAAACATGCGGGCACTCGTTGATTTCGGAATAGCCTATGAAGAAAATATCGATCAAGTCACTGCGATTATTCAGGGGGTCTGTGACGAATTAATGAATGATCCTCGCGTGAAAGAAGGCCCGGATGTCGTCGGTGTCCAATCTTTGGATGAATCTCAGGTTACCCTGCGTGTCATCGCCCAAACCGAAAAGAACGAACAATGGGGTGTCGAACGAGAACTGAGAAAGCGAATTAAGGATGCATTGATTGCCAATAACATCGAAATCCCATATCCTCACCAGATTAATGTACAAAAGAAAGCTCAAATATAAAGATTATTTAGGTTGTCACCGATTCTCTGTTTGAGTATTGGTGACAGCTTTTTTATTCAACAAATACCAGGTACATCTAAACAAACTTGGCTGATACCGACCAATGAAACGGGCAAGGGCACAGCCTGCGATGCAGGAGTACGGATGGTTTTTTTAAATGGACGTGGGGATTGTCCATTAGGGCTGGATAAATTCCAATAAGCGTGGGGATTGTCCATTAGGGCTGGATAAATTCCAATAGGATCACGGGGTTGTCCATAAGAATCACGATTTTGTCCAATAGAATTCCGAAAACGTCCAATAGAATTCGAATTCCGTCCAATAGGATAGCCAAAATGTCCAATAGGCAGCATGAACTGTCCAATAGACAAGCAAACTGTCCAATAGAACCAGCGAGACCACGGCTTACCATCAAGAAATAGAACTGAAAATTCCAATAGATATGGGAATTGTCCATTAGGGCCTGATTTATTCCAATAAGCGTGGAGATTTTCCATTAGGGCGAGATAAATCCAATAGGATCACGGGGTTGTCCATAAGAATCACGATTTTGTCCAATAGAATTCCGAAAACGTCCAATAGAATTCGAATTCCGTCCAATAGAGCTGCCAAAATGTCCAATAGACAACATGAACTGTCCAATAGACAAGCAAGCTTTCCAATAGATCGAACGAGACCACGGCTTACAATCAAGAAATAAGATTGAACTTACCAATAGAACTCAATTTCAGCTTACGAAGCAAAAGCACATTTGAAGGCAAGAAAAATTCCTATAGAACAAAAAAACACACACCACAATCAAAACCCATAACAAAAAGCTACCGCAGTCATCATAGACTTTCCGGTAGCTTTGTTGATTAATCATTGATCCACTCAAGGACTTCAATTCGATTCCCAAATGGATCACTCAGGTACAATCGTTTTGCATTCGGCAAAAGATCATCTAATTCATATTTAACATCATTTTTTTCAAGTAATTTAATGAATTCGTCGATGTGTTCAACTTCCAATGCCGGGTGGGCTTTTTTGGCTGGAGTGAATGGTTCTTCAATGCCAATATGGAGCTCAAATTCTCCAAATTTGAACCAAACTCCTCCATTTGGTTTTAAGGCATCTGGTTTTTCGACCTCTTCCATTCCCAGGATACCTACAAAAAATTCTCTAGCTTCATATTCCGAACCTGTCGGTGCAGTTAGTTGCACGTGGTCGATTCTCTTAAAAAAGTGACTCATTAATTTAGATCTCTCCCGTTAAATTTTTTCAACGTCCCAATCACAGCTTCGATTCCGATCTGGATGGCATCTTCATTCGGTTTCAACCGGCTGTGGTGAAGCCCATATTCTGATTCCACGCCAAGCCAAAACATAAACCCTGGTATGTCCTTTAAAAAATATCCAAAGTCTTCGCCGGCCATAGATATTGGTGCTTCACGATACGTAATCGGCGTCTCGCCAATGGCCGACTGAAAAACTTCCACCGCTTCCGGATCGTTATCAACCATATAGTAGCTCGAACCGAAATCAACGGTTGTTTTACAATAGTAACGTGTCTCAATGCCTTTTAGCAAGGATCGAATCTGATCACGGAATAATTGGATGACATTCGGATCCAGCGTACGCATTGTCCCTTCAATTCTGGCATGCTCCGCAATGATATTACCGGCCGTACCTGCTGTCATTTTCCCAAGTGTCAAAACGGATTCATTCAATGGATCAGCAATCCGTGAAACGAGTTGCTGAGCTTGAAGGTTAAATGCACTGGCAGCAAGTAACATGTCTGCTGTTCGATGCGGATAGGCTGCGTGGCCACCTTTACCGTGGAAGTCAATAAATAACTCGCTCGTATTCGCAAATAAAATTCCTGGTTTGGTCGATACGGTACCTACGGGCAAACTTGGATCAATATGAAGCGCAAAGATCCTATCCGGCCGATGACGACCAAAGAAATCACTCGTTTGCATGGGCTCCGCACCACCAGGTCCTTCCTCTGCTGGTTGGAAGATAAATAACACATGATCATCTATCGGATTCGTAGCCATTTCTGTCAATGCACCGAGCGCAATGGTCATATGAAGGTCATGACCACAGGCATGCATATACCCTTCATGCTTGGATGCAAATGAGTAGCCCGTTTCTTCTTGGATCGGCAAACCATCGATATCTGCCCTATACCCTAGTGTTTTTGCTCCTACCGATCCTTTTACGAATACAAACAAGCCGGTTCTCCACTTTTCGACCGTGATATGATCCTGGGGTAATGTTTGGATAAATTCAAGTAGGTACGCTTGCGTTTGATGCTCTTGAAAACCTAACTCCGGTATTTCATGTAATTCTCTTCGGATTTGAATCCAGTCTCTCTCAACCATCTCACTGACTCCTCATAACAAATTGACCGATACAAATAAGCGGGCAAATCGTTTGACGAATACCCGCTTAGTTGTTTGTATTAATTATCTAATTTTCTTAGCTCTTGTTTGATTTCAGTTTTGGAACGTGTCTGATCATCAATTTCTTTAATCACTTTAGCTGGTGTGCCGGCTACGACCGTATTTGGCGGTACATCTTCAGTGACAATGGCACCTGCAGCGACCACTGCTCCTTTTCCGACCGTTACACCTTCCAAAACGACAACGTTTGCACCGATGACGACATCATCTTCTATCATGACTGGTTTAGCGGATGGTGGCTCGATTACTCCGGCCAACACGCTGCCTGCACCAATATGACAGTTCTTACCGACTGTCGCTCTTCCACCAAGCACAGCATTCATATCAATCATTGTGCCTTCACCGATTGCAGCACCAATATTAATGGACGCGCCCATCATAATGACGACGCCATCCCCGATTTCAACTTGGTCGCGGATGATTGCGCCTGGCTCAATTCGAGCATTGATGCCTTTTAAGTCTAAGAGCGGAATCGCTGAATTTCTACGATCGTTTTCGACCACATAATCATCAAATGCATTTTTATTGTCTTCAAGTAATTGTTCAATCACTTTCCATTCCCCGAATAATACGCCGGTTTCTCCGTGAATGAAGTCCTTGACGCCTTCCGGGTACTCAATCGTATTCAGATTGCTGCCCTTGACATACACTTTAACAGGCGTTGATTTTTTCGCATTCGAGATAAAGTCAATAATTTGGTTTGCATCCATCATTTCCATTCCTCCATTAGTTACATAAACTTATTCTATGTTGTTTTTTGACGATAAAATTGATTGCGGATTTGTTTGAGTAGTTGCCTTCTCGTCAGGATTCCCTCCATCATATTCGATCGGTCTACCACACAAATAAAATTGTAATCGATCAATAAATGTAGGGCTTTCTCTAACGTGTCGTCCAATTGCAACGTCTTGACCTCATCGTCCATCACAGACTCAACGATTTTACCTTCCAATAGACCGACATTGATTTCATCCAATCCGATCATTTCTTCTATGATTGTCGATTTACTGATCAATCCTTTAAAACGGCTTTTGAAATCCAATACCGGTACGGCATTATATCCGGTTTTCGTTAAAACTAACAATGCATGATCAAGTGGATTATTCAGTTGGACATGAGCAACTTTATCCGAAGGAATCATGTACTCACTCACTAATTTTTGCGAGAGATCAAAGTCTGTCACATTAAGCATTTAGTCTCCCCCTAACCTTAATGGAAGTGCCGATCTCTTTCTCTTTCATACATAATTTTAACATAAAGAGGTTATAAAGAATAATGAAATCAGTTCATCAATCAAACAAATTATCAAAGCGAGGCGAAAGAATTGGCATTCAGGTATACGCGCAGAGAAGAAGTGGCAAACGCTTTGACCCATGGGATTGGGGCAGTCATCAGTCTGGTCGGGGCCATCGTTCTCATCTTTTTTGCTTCGATGAGTGGAAGTACCCTTGAGGTGATTGCTGTTACGATTTATGGGACGACGATGCTTTTCATGTATGTCTCCTCTACCCTGGTCCACAGTTTGAAAGATGGAAGGTTAAAAGATATTTTCTTATACTTCGACCATGCTTCCATTTATCTGTTTATCGCTGGTACGTACACACCTTTTTTACTGATTGTCTTACAAGATCGGATTGGTCTGTTTTTCTTCTTTCTCATCTGGGGAATCGCCATTCTTGGCAGTGTATTAAAAATGATTTTCATAAAAAAATTTGTCCTACTCTCGACGCTGATCTACTTATTCTTAGGCTGGTTTGTCCTGTTCATTTGGAAACCACTCGCCATGGAATTAGAAACAACGGGGCTTGTTCTCCTGATTATAGGTGGATTATTCTATACGTTCGGAACGATTTTTTTCTTGTGGAGAGGATTTCCGTATCACCATGCAGTCTGGCATTTGTTCGTTGTCATCGGTAGTATTTTTCATTTTTTTGCGATTCTTTTTTATGTTGTGTTGGTCGGTTGACCGTGAATCGGCCATCCCGCTAATCTTCTTACCTATCTTAGCTCCCTTCCTCCTTTCCGACCCTCCCTTCTTCAAATCTTCTATCTATTGATCGATTGCGAACTTCCGTTTTTTGACGAGTTACAAGAGGCGAATCGCATGCTATAATGCAACTAGTCACACAGAAAGGTGCATGACAGTCTATGAACCGAAGAACATTTTTGAAACGATTTGCACTGGGTACAGTTGGGGTTGTTGGGGCTGGCTATGGTGGCTACTATTATGCACATGAAATTGAACCGAGCTGGCTAAAAGTCGTGGAAAATGAAATCCACTCCATCCGAATCCCGAATGGGTTTGATGGCTTTACGATTATGCAACTGACTGATACCCATTTAGGGTTCCAATACGATATAGAAGATTTTGAGCAGATGATCAATAAGGTTAATCAGTTACAACCTGACCTGATTGTCTTCACGGGAGATTTGATGGATGATCCATCGTTGAATACCAACAAACAATATGCGTCCATAATCGAACGGCTGAAAAAATTAGAAGCACCACATGGAAAGTACTGGGTGTATGGAAATCATGACCACGGTGGTTATGGAACCGAAAAAATAGATCAAGTCATGGCTGCCGGAGGATTTGAATTGTTAAAAAATCAAGCGATTTCCATTGAAAAAGACCAACAACTCATTCATTTGGCAGGTATAGATGATGCGCTCTTGGGCGACCCCCAAATGCAAGGACTGATCGATGAAAGTCAACAAGGAGACTTTAATATTCTCCTTGCTCATGAACCTGATTACGCAGATACGGTGAAAAATTATCCGTTTGACGTCCAGCTATCCGGCCATAGTCACGGCGGACAGATCCAACTGCCGGTATTCGGATCCATCATCACACCAAGTTTAGGTGAAAAATATGTTGAAGGTGACTTCAAACTTGGTCCTAGGCCATTACAACTGTTTGTCTCAAAAGGGTTGGGGACGACTCGGTTGCCCTTTCGGTTCCTATGTCGACCTGAAATCAACTTATATACCCTACGAAAAGAATCAACGAGTTCTTCTACTTGATTAGGCTTCATATTTTTTGTTGAAATTTATACAAGATTTGCCGTTTGGAGCGTCGGTCGAAGTGTTACAATGAGGATAAATTGATATGCGGAGTGGTGTTTAATGACTTTCAAAAAAACATTCTTACTTAGTATATTTTCCATCCTCTTCCTTAGCCTCTTAGCAGCATGCGGTGAAGATGAGGAATCAGGGAAATACACACCAGATCCTCAATTGGATGCTGAAGTAGAAAACTTTGAATATACCAACCAAGACGGTGAGACGGTAAGTTTGGACGACCTTAAAGGTGATTATTGGGTAGCAACGTTCATTTTCACGAATTGTGAAACCGTCTGTCCACCGATGACTGCGAATATGTCAAAAATACAACAAGATGCCAAGGAAGAAGAGTTGGATGTCCGCTTCGTTTCTTTTTCGGTAGACCCGGCAAATGATGACCCAGAAGCGTTGACAGAATACGGTGAAAACTTTAACGCTGACTTTAGTAATTGGGATTTCCTGACCGGTTACAGTCAGAAAGAAATCGAAAGCTTTGCGGCCAACTCTTTCAAAACATTAGTAGCTAAAGTAGATGGATATGATCAAGTCAACCATGGAACCTCTTTCTTCCTTGTCTCCCCTGAAGGTGAAGTTTTGAACATGTTCTCGGGAACTAACCAAGAAGAATATGGTCAAATCGTCGATTATTTGAGTCATTATACGAGCGAGCAATAGACGGGACAGTCTATTCGCTCTTTTTTTGTATCGTCATATATTATTTTTGTTTTTTCTTTTTTGTGATAAGCTTTTTACAGCTATAAATACCAGCAGCGACAACCCTAACATCATCAGTCCAATCAGGCCGTTCGTCAACAACCTGTATCTTCCTTCCGAGTGGCTGGCTGGACTGGATAAGAAACTAAAGTCACTGAATACCCAAAACAAAACAAGCATCATGGTGATCAAATAGCTCAGTGTACGTGTCCCATAACGACTCAAACAAAACCGTACGAACTTAAATGTCAACAAATAGCAGATGACGGTCAGCCAAGTGACCAATAGAACAACAACGAGATTCTCGGCTACCTGTTGATAGATTTCTTGAAAAATCATAGTCCTCACCCCATCAACAGTGTAGTCAAATCAATGAATTTTCAATCATTAAAGAGAAGGATGAATCGGAATATGGAACAATTATTGAATCAAACCGTAAAAGATCTTGAGATATCTGGTATCCGAAAATTTTTCAATCTTGTCGGAGATCGTGAAAATATGATTTCTCTGACGATTGGACAACCTGATTTTCAGACGCCTGATCATATTAAAGAAGCAGCCAAGCATGCATTGGACAGAAACCAAACACAATACACACCAAATGCCGGTTTGCTTGAACTAAGACAAGCAATCAGTCAATTCGTAGCTGAAAAATATTCATTATCTTACCAAGCAGAAAACGAAATCATTGTCACCATCGGCGCTTCCCAAGCGATCGATATTACATTACGGACGATTCTGACCCCTGGTGATGAGGTCCTCTTGCCTGGACCCGTCTATCCAGGTTATGAACCACTCATTCGTCTGGCTGGGGGCGTACCGAAATTCATTGATACGAGAGAAACAAATTTCAAATTAACCGCACGCCAATTGGAACAGGCGATCACAGACAAAACGAAATGTGTGATACTCCCATACCCATCCAATCCGACAGGTGTCACATTGACTAAGGACGAATTGAAAGAGATTTCCGATCTTGTGGCAGGTAAAGAAATTTTTCTGTTGGCGGATGAAATTTATAGTGAATTAACGTACGGCACAGATCATACTTCCATTGGTACATTTGATAACGTTCGTGATCAAACATTCATTGTCCAAGGCTTGTCCAAGTCACACTCGATGACTGGCTTCCGACTCGGTTATTTACTCGCGCCGAAAAACCTTCAACAACATGTTTTGAAAGTCCATCAATATAACGTCTCGTGTGCTTCTTCAATCAGTCAACATGCAGCGATTGAAGCATTGACCATTGGAAAGAACGACTCACATACGATGAGAGAGGCTTATCTAGAAAGAAGAGATTTTGTTTTGAATCGATTGCGTCAAATGGGAATTGAAGTTGTTTCACCGGACGGCGCTTTTTACGTATTTCCAAAAATACCATACGGGAAGATATCAAGTTTTGATTTTGCAATGGACCTTGTGAATGAAGCAAACCTTGCATTGGTGCCAGGATCTTCTTTTTCGGAATACGGTGAAGGCTACGTGCGGCTTTCTTATGCATATCACATGGATATATTGGAAGAGGGATTAAATCGGTTGGAGATGTTCTTGAAATCTAAGTAACCTGTCGGCTCGATCAGTCTTTCAATTTCCGTTGTAATTCAATGTATTCATTGATTAATTGATCGAGCTCTTGAGATGCTTCAATGGATTCATCGCTCAACCTTCCCTTTTCGGTTGCCTGTTTAATCATTTTTTCTCGAAGCTTTTCGATGTCTTTTTCCAATTGGCTCAAATGTCTCAATGTGGACAAACAATTCACCGCCCCAACAAAATAAATTGAATTACTGAATAACGCTATTCTAAAATTTAATATCTTAATATATTATACCCTTAAAAAAAGCAATGGAAACAGATTTTTGTGAATATTATTCTCCAATTTCTTGAAACCTTACAACGTTTCTCGATCAGTTCTTTAGGGTAAATAGCTAGAGAAGTTCGATATGTCCAGTCAATTTGTGGTAAACTAAATGTATATGTGTGTAAAATTGTGCTGTTGACATTCTAGAGAACAATCGTCGTAAGCATGGAAAGGAAGAACCTAATTGAAAAAAGAATTATGGGAATGGGGTAAAGCAATCCTCATTGCACTCATCATCGCCTTTTTTCTACGGACGTTCATCTTTGCTACTTCAATTGTTGAAGGTGCAAGCATGGATCCCACCCTTGAAGATGGCGAAAGAGTGATTTTCAATAAAGTCGTCTACTATCTTGGTGAACCAGATCGCGGAGAAATCGTCATCATTTCCCATGATACGAAGAACTACGTGAAACGTGTAGTCGGATTACCAAATGAAACAATCGAGTATAAAGATCATACGCTATATATCAATGATGAGCCACTTGAAGAGGATTATCTCCCTGAAGAATTACAAAACGAAACAGGTGATTTCGGACCGATCGACATTCCAAGCGACCAATATTTCGTCATGGGCGATAACCGTTCGATCAGCAAGGACAGTCGAAATGGACTTGGATTGATCGACGAGGACGACATCGTCGGGCGATCAGAATTCATTATTTTCCCATTTGACAATATTTCCATGACACGATAAAAAATATATAAATCGAGGTTGGGGTAATTTTTTTACACAAAAATATTGCCCCAACCCCGATTTATTTTTTGTACATTTCCATTTGTAACGGTAGCTTCAGTAGCGATTCATTCAGTTCCTTCAGCCTGTGATCGATCCGGTGTAAGAGATAAAAAGTAACCAAAATCGGAAAACCGACTTCAGGAATCCAAGTGATCCACTGTTCCATATGCTTGCCTCCTCCCTCATTCATAACCATCGTTTTTAAATGAATGTTCTGCTAAATGTTTAGTATTGATAATAAAGTTCTATAGCAGATTGTTGTATGGTGAAAATCGAAGGTGGCGACTCCAACGGGTCAACTAAAACCGACCACGTCCTGTGGCCAAGGTTGACACTAGCCCGTCCAGGGCGTCGGAAGAGCACGAGCTGAAGATCCACTTGGGAAGTGGTTTTCTTCCCAAGTTAGCTGAAGCCGTGCTCGTGGAACGCGTCCACCGAAAGCGATTCACCATAACAACAACGGACTTTAATAAAGCCTAAATTAAAACGACTGAACAGAGAGGTACCCCCTATTCAGTCGCTTGATCAATTATCCTAGTTCAATCTCTTCGACCGTACGATCCACAATCTGAGCACTTTCAATACTTACATAAGGACCACCAGAAGATGTGAAAACATTTTGGTCAATCACTTCTTGCATTGCTTGCCTCACAGCAACTGCATCGACTGGATCTTTCGGGTCATCCAGCGAAATGGTGACCAACCGGCCTTCCAAGTTACGGAATTTCAACTCGATACGTTTCATTTACTCCACCTCCTCCACTCATTTTTAAAGAAATTAATTTTGAACGCTGTACGAATTGTTTCGGATGACTTGATGTAATGTGTGCGTCTGTAAATCAGCCAACGCAATCGATACTGCATACAAAGCATCAGCTTCTGCGTCCGTGTTCACCTGATTGAAGTTTTTTCGTTTGAAAGTCATCTCTCCGTCGTCGTTGAGTCCAGCTTCGAATGTCAACTGAAGCTGCGTGTCTAATTTAAATTCACTAGCCATGTCGGCCACCCCCTTTCACCTATATAATCGTGAAAGGACATAAAAAAGGTGTGAAACGTTGAAACATTTCACACCTTTTTTTCGTCTAATTATTATGAGTGTTAATCATTTCATTACCAATTTACTGATTGGCATTATCAAATAGGCAATAACCAATAAACGTGACAAGAATGATAAAACAGACAATTCCTAAAATTACGTCCATCCAGTCGCACCTCCTAAGGTTGCTTCCACCTATACTATACCATATATCATATCAAAAAATGTATGAGATAGGGAAGTATTGAATGTGGAAACTTTTTAAAAATAGCCATGAAGTCCGTCAAATATTCACTAGATTCTATGATAAAATAAATACACTAGGATACGAAAGGCCATTGACAGGTGATTGAATGAAATATTGTACGCAATGTGGCGCCAAAACAGAAAAAAATGAACACTACTGTCTAATTTGTGGAGCCGAACTCCCGATTGATTTAGAAAAACGAATACCAAAAAAAGAAGGATTTAACCGTTGGTGGTTAGCTCCGATCATTACTGTGTTGATTGTCCTGATTGGTGGTATTTTGATGCATTTTTACTTGGAACATCAAGAGAAACAAGCGGTGGATTCCTATCAAACTGGAGTCGAACATGCAGAAGAGGGTCATTACGGTCAAGCCTTGGAAGCTTTCAAAGAAGCTATAGAGCTGAAAGATAATTACCAATCCGCAGAAATAGCCGCTACGTTCATGGAAGTCGTCGTTGATGTCGAATCAAAATTGCAATCCATCGATCAACTCATTGAAGATGGCTCCTACCAGGAAGGATTTCAATTGACACGAGAAGCTGAGGAACAATTGACTCCTTATAAAGGGGAAGTGACCCAACGATTGTTGGACCGCATCATCACCAAACGTGATGAGGTGAGGGTTGCTGAAATCGATCATCAATTCAGTGAAAATCCTTCGATTGAAGAATTGAAAATTTTACTGTGGCAGATCAATTCAATCAGTTCGGAAAAGCCTGAAGAACTCGTGCAGGCGATGGAAGATCGACTGATTAATGATACATTTTCAAGAGCCAGCGAAAAGCTTCAAGACAATCAATTTTCAACAGCCGTTTCGATTGTCGATGAAGGACTTCGCTACATTCCGGAAAGTGAACGATTAAAAAACTTAAAATCTACCATTCAGAAGCAAAAGGTAGCTTTTGAGACGGAGCAACAGCAACGAATTGAACAAGCCTTGAGTCAATACGAGCTTGAACAAGATCAAAATGCCAATAATGCAGTCGAAGTCACACATGTGGAAGCCAAACCGGACGAATATGGAGATATCGTTGTTAAAGGTGAAGTAAAGAGTGTGGCGACGGTGCCGATTCAATCCGTTACGGTCAATTACTCGTTGTATGATGAAGAAGACGAACTACTGACTGAAAACGAAACCTTTTTATATCCGGAAACTCTTTATCCCAATGAAACCGGGGAATTTGAATACATCCATTATGAAATGCCTGAAAAAGTAACCATTAAGATCGACCGGATCTCGTGGTTCCTAGAAGATGAATAAGGAAGTGTTATGATGTATCGGGCCAAACATACCATTTTACCTATATTTATAACGATTGTCGTCCTCGTTTCTGGGATCTCGTTATATTATGTTTATTACAACCAATGGAGCGAGCAAGCTTTAGGTGTTTCATCGGATTTGGTCGAGGTCGTACAAAATGAAGAATCGCCGGATGAAGAGAATGACTTACAATCAATCATCCACGATGCTGAAAAACACGTCGTCCAGATCGAAACGACAGGTCCCTTCGGTAAAAATATCGGGTCGGGTTTTGTCTATAATGATAAAGGAGATGTCGTCACCAATGCTCACGTCGTGAGAAATGCGTCTGAAGTCTATGTAAAAACATCAGATGCACAAAACTATGTCGGTGCAATTATTGGAATCGGTGAGCGGGATGATATTGCCCTCATCCGTGTACCTCAATTAGCGAATAATGAAGGATTAACGATTGATACGAGTGTCACCCCTGAAATCGGAGATGATATCATCGCAATCGGAAGTCCGCACGGGTTTCAAAACACAGTCACAATCGGCACCATTTCGGGAAAAGATAGTGAGTTTGAAGTAGATGACTATGAATATAAAAACCTATATCAAATCACGGCGGATATTTCTCGGGGAAATAGTGGTGGACCATTGATTCACAGGGAAACCGGAACGGTCGTTGCGATTAACTCAGCTGCCACGACGACAGGTGACATCGGCTTCAGCATACCAATCTCTCAAGTCTATGAACGATTGCTTATGTGGTCAGACACAGCGAATGATGAAGAATTGAATTATGATGGAGATCCAAGTGGTTCCTTAGCGATCAGTGATGAACAGCTCGCTACAGATGCTGAATATCTTGTTGATTATTTTTATGAAACGCTGAACCTAAGAGATTATTTTACATCCTATTCCTTGTTGGGTAGCGAAGAACAAGTAGAATCTACCTATCCAGAGTTTCGCGAACGTTATGTCGTATCTGGAGAAATTGAAATTTCCAACAAAGAGATAGAAATCAGAGATGATGACAGTACAAAGCTTACGGTTTTGTCGGATCATCAGATTTTGCAAGATGAAGAAATTCAAGAGACACACCATTTTCGGACAGACTTTATCGTCGGTTACGAAAACGATCAATTGAAAATTTTATCGCTCAATCGTGAATTATTGTCCAAAACAGAACATACTGAAGAAGATGATGAAAGCTCTGAAGAGTCAGAAGAAAATGATGAGGAATCGAATTAAAAAATATTCTTGAATTAGGTGTATATCCCTTCCCCGTCACCCCAATCAAACATAGGTATACAGTACATGAATAACATGGAGGTGACATGATATGCATGGATTTGGAGGATCTCATTGTGGAGGAAACGTTGGTGGATACCAAGGTTACCCTCAAGGTGGCTGTGGTTATGGAAACAATTTTGCGTTAATCGTCGTACTGTTCATTTTGCTAATCATCGTTGGTGCTGCTTTTTACTGCTAACCACTGATCCAAAATAAAATAATGCGTTTGAGGCATCCAAAAACTCCAGTTCGGCAAGAGAACCGACTGGAGTTTTCATTTATGATACCGACCATTTTTTTGTTTTGAAAATATCCATAACTTGAACAGCAGGTAATGGTTTGCTGAAATAATAGCCTTGGACTTCATCACACTTTTCTCGCAGTAACAATTCCATATCTTGCTTTCGTTCAACCCCTTCAGCAATGACTCTCAAATTCAGGGCTCTTGATAGAGAAATAATCGTTTTGACGATTGCTGCATTTTGTTGCGTATGGTCTTGAATGAAAACACGATCAATCTTAATTTTACTTAGAGGAAATTGACTCAAGTAGCGCAATGACGAATAGCCTGTCCCAAAGTCATCCAACGCTACTTTTACGCCAAGCTCTTGGAAAGCTGTCAGCGTCTCGATTATATAATCTTCATTTGCCATCGCCATGCTTTCTGTGATTTCCAGCTCAAGGTATTCCGGTTCCAATCCGGTCTCCTGCAGAATCCGCTTCACTTGCCCCACTAAATTGTTCGTAATGAACTGCTTGGCAGATAAGTTTACACTAACCTTGACCTTAGGTAATCCCATGTCTTGCCATGCTTTATTTTGCCGGCATGCTTCATATAAAACCCATTCTCCAAGCTCTAAAATCAGGCCTGTTTTTTCTGCAAGTGGGATAAAATCGGTAGGAGGAATAAACCCTCGTTCCGGATGATTCCATCGACAAAGAGCTTCAAACCCAATAATTTGTTCTGTTTGAATATCAATCTGTGGTTGGTAATGCAATTCGAAATCCTGCTGTTGGATGGCTTTATGTAATTCGGTCTCCAAAGCTAACCGCTCTTTGAAGCCTTTTGTGATCGAAGGCTTATAAAATTTGTACCCATTTAACTGATCTTTTTTGCAAGCATGCATCGCCGCATCTGCCTGCTTCAATAGTTCATTTGTCGTATTTGCCAAATCTGGATAGATACTGATACCGACACTGACTGTTGAAAAGATTTCATATTCATCGACGATTAATGGTTTTTTAAATAGGTCAATCATTTTCCGTGCAAACTGCTCAATTTCTTCATTCGAGGTTACATTCCGCTGCATAATGACGAATTCATCACTCGTCATCCGTGCAATAAAAACATCCTCCATCAACAAATGTTTCAACCGACTGGCACAGGCTTGCAATAATAAGTCCCCAAAATGGTACCCCATCGTATCATTGATTTGTTTAAAATAATCAATATCGATCAAGTGAACAGCAACCTTCTGCTGCTTGTTTTTCAAATGGCCAATTTCATCCTGGATAACCTTTTGAAAATAATTCCGGTTCGGCAAGTCCGTCAGTTCATCATAATAGGCCATGAACTCGATTTTTTTCTCATTCAATACACGTTCTGTCACATTGCGAACGACTGAAATCCGCAAGTTCTTATCATTCTGTGAAATTTTTTCGGGTAATATTTCACCGTATACCATTTTACCGTCTTTTCGAATACCTCGTATGCTGTAAGGGGTCGGGTTGGCGACTTGGGTATTGAAAAGCAGTTTGTCTCGATCTTGTGGATGAATTAGCTTTAAAATGGAAACACCAATCAATTCGTTCCGTTCATAGCCAAGCATACTTGCAAATGCAAAGTCACAATCGACGATCGTACCGTGATCATGGAGTATGATTCCTTCTGAAGGCCCATCTTCTACTTTCTCATACAATGCCGAAAGAAGACCTTCTTTTTCGTTGAACTGGCTATTTTTGATCACCAAACAAATGAGACCATCCATCTCCATACTTTTCACCAATACATCTTGGGCCGGCTCTACTTTTGTCGTTAACACAATCTCTTTACTTTCCGTCGTGAAATGTTCCTCGATAAATAAATATTCCTCGACAAACGATTGACGGTCATCTGTCAAATGAAAAAATTGCACGGCCGTATCATTTGCCGCCAATATCCTTCCTTCCATATCGATAAACAAAACCGCATCAGCCGACTGATCCAGCAGCCACTCGTTCATCGTCAACTGTAATTCTTTCTCTATCTTTAGCACAAACGATTCCCCCTCATAAGAAGCTATCAAAAATCTAACCGATATTTATTTTTTCTTTCGGGTAACGGTAGGTCGACTCTTGACGTCCTCGGTTTAAGGAGAATAAAAAAGTCAAGATCCCGATTCTTCCGATAAACATCAATGCCATCAATAAGATTTTGCTCGTTACCGTCAAATCAGGCGTAATTCCCATCGACAAACCTGCTGTACCAAACGCAGAAGATACTTCAAAAATAATACTCGAAATCGGAAATGGCTCAACGACCCGCATAATGAGAATGACACCAAATGTCATCACGATCGCCAAAAACGTAACGACGACCGCTTTGAACAAGTCTTCCTCTTCAATTTCACGCCCAAATATTTTTACGCGGAACCGGCCCCTTGCAAATTGAATGATGAAAATGATGACCAATGCAAACGTCGTTGTCCGAATCCCGCCCCCGACACTGCTTGGGGATGCTCCAATAAACATCATTGACGACAGAAAAAGCTGTGTTTGTTCAGTAAACTCATTCACATCTATTGTCGTTAACCCCGCGCTTCTGGCCGTTGTGGATTGAAATAAACTGAAAAACAATGTTTCATGCCAATCTTTATACGCAAAAAAATGATTGAATTCCAGCAGCAATACGACGAAAAATGAAAATGCAAGCAACACAAAGTAAGTCAATGACGTCAGCTTTGTAAATAGTGAGAACCTTTTCAAGTTCCGCTCTTGTTTCGGTACCTGCAAATACTCCTTCACTTCGATCAGGACAGGAAAGCCAATTGCCCCCGAAATGATCAGCAACATGGTAATGAATTGAACGAAGTAATCCTGCTGATAAGGAATCATGGAAGCACCCGTAATGTCAAACCCACCATTGGTTGTTGCACTGATCGACGTGAAAAATCCGTGATAAAATGCTTCTAAGGCTGAATCGTAGTACGTCAGGAAATATGTACCCAAAATCAAAAATCCAACCAATTCAATCATCAAAATGACAAAGAACATGTCTTTGACCAATCGGACAATCCCGGCAATCGACTTGGTATTTTGGTCGGCCATAATTAATCGACGCTCTTTAAATCCAATCTTTTTGCCTAACACAATCCAAATCAATGTACCCAAAGCCATAACGCCAAGCCCACCGGTTTGCATGGCTAATGCCAAGGTGAAGATCCCGAACGTCGTGAATGAATCGACTGTCGAAACAACCGTCAGTCCAGTCACACTGACCGCGCTGACCGAAGTAAACACGACATCCAAAAAGCCAAGATTCGCCTCAGGTTTTTGGGCGATCGGCAAGGATAGCAAAGCGACCGTGACCGACACTGCCAAGAAATAATATAGTGAGATAAGTTGTACAATGGATAATTTATCTAAAATAGACTTTTTTCGATAGTTCGGGTGCATACAACTTTCTCCTTTTATCGGTAAAATCCTGAAAAATTCAATAGGCTGTTATGTAATTCACGAATTTTCCAATCATTCAAAGCCAAACAAACCCTAACTGAATGGTTCACTCAGATTAGGGTTTTAAAAAGTACTTTCTTGGTTTTTCTCTTTAAATTTACGAAGCAGCTGCTCCCCTTGATAACCTGCTTCAATTAAATCTTGTAACGTCTGTTCCACCAATTCACGCTCTCGGTTGACCATATTTCCAATCAAGACCACGCTAATTTCGTCTTCTACATCTTCAATTGCCCGAACTTTTCCGATGAGGGTCGCTTTCGGGTTATCCGCTTTTGTGATGCGCACTTGCATCACGATTTCTCTGTCCTTCTCTTTCTTTTCCGCAAAGAACGATTCATACGATTTAGGCATATAGCTTTCAATAAGCCATCGATCACGATCGATTTCCCGATCGATAATCAATCCATCCAAAAATTCGATTTCTTTGTTGAATAGCTCTTCGCCTTTTTTCTCAAGTGTCGTCAAGGAGATTAACTTAAATGTTTTCATGCAATCTTCCTTTCTTGAATCTATCCACATTATAAATGAAAGCCATCTATTTAGAAAGCTTTTCTCGACTAAATCACATCTTTTCTAAACGATTGGCGTACCTTTTCGTCGACGATTGTCAACCGTTCGATTGCTTCATCATTTTTCATTTGCTTATAATGGTGTCCACCACCAGGTAATTCATCCAACTCATCCGCTTCATACACGATTTGCTGAAGAGGTGATCGGTCATCCGCAACGGAAAATGGTAAATAGGAATCTGTATGCAGCAAAATGGCAATCGCAATCTCTTTTGCTTTGATGCGATTTTCACCAAGACGAATCAGCAGCTTATGTGCACGCTCGGCCCCTTTGATTGCGTGAATATCATGTTTCCGGTACTCGTCATAATCCCATTTTCCTTCCCGGTACCATTCAAAATGGCCGATATCATGCAATAACGCGGATTTTGTCGCAAGCTCCAGATTTTCATTTTTTTCTTCCGCAAGCTTGCAAGCAATCTCCGTAACGGTTACAGCATGATGTACGCCAGAACGCCTTAAATATTTTTGTGTGATCGGATGCTTAAATATTTCCACCAATGAAAGGTAGCTCACATCGTTTTCCTCCCGATTTTTATCGTCAAATATACCACAGTCTGACACCAATTGCTATCCTATACCTAACTATTTCACGAATGGTGACTGGCTAATCATTAGAGATTTACTGTTTGAGGTTGGTTAGGTGGCGGTGAACGGGTGCTCAACTACCGGTACGGGCGAAGATTGCGAATAGCGGGTGCTGAGCGAGCGCTCAACTACCGATACGGGCGAAAATTGCGAATAGCGGGTGCTGAGCGAGCGCTCAACTACCGGTACGGACGAAAATTGCGAATAGCGGGCATTGAGCCAGCGCTCAACCACCGGTACGGACGAAAATTTCGAATAGCGGGCATTGAGCGAGCGCTCAACTACCACAATAAGCAGAAATATCGAG
>CALGNY010000059.1 GCA_937958375.1 uncultured Bacillaceae bacterium | reverse complement strand
CTAGACGACCGAATGGGCGGAAATACATCACGAAATGACCTCTAGCACAAATTTAATATAAAATAATCCCGCTAGAAAGCATCATCTTGCTTTCCGGCGGGAGTTTTTGACTTATAAGGATTGTTGGAATACAGGGACTGCTCCACTCTCCACTTTTTCAACCCATTCTTGAAATTGCTCTTGCGATAGTTGGCCTGTTCCTTCTTCAATGACGAATACGTCGATTTCCCTTTTTCCCCACTCGCTAAATACTTCATCAACGGTATCATAGTACAAATCGATCTTATTTCCTTTGATGGCACTACCCGTATCCGCGACGATGCCATAACCATAACTCGGAATGTACATGACCGTTCCTAGCGGAAATACTTCTGGGTCGGCCGCAATGGTCGACAATTCACCACGCTGAACATCAAGCCCTGAGAAAGTCACCCCATATAAAGGGTGGCCTGGATTTTTTCCGGTTGATTCGTAACCAGCCGTATAGCCTGTCGCAATGACTGTTTTTACTTCGAATTGGCGATATGCCTCAGTCGACAAGCTCACGAGCTCGATATCCGCTTCATCTAATGTATCTGCATGCAACGTTATGTCTGTCTTTTCCATTAAATCAGATTGTTTTTCTGATAAATCAAGTGCGTTTTTAGGCGCGCTTTCACTCGTATTCGAATAGGATGCGAGCAGGAAATACGAATTCATCATGATGAACATGCCCATAAATAAAAAGCTTCTTGTTTGAGTACGCATGAAAACACCTCACTATGGGTTAGCGTATCCGTTTCAAGAAGCTTTTAAACATCTTTCGACAAAAATCTACATAATTCAGCTAGAAATTTAGTAATTTTCTTCTTATGATGCTCACTTTAAAACATTTGATACCCGTTTTTACGTAACAATCGTATAGAAATCCCAGAGACAATCGTTCCTAGGAATCCAGAAAGTAAAATAAAGATATCCCATACTTTTAAGTTGATCAGGTTATCCCAAAGCGCAGGAAATGCACTTCCTGGTTCGGTGAAATAACTCATAAAAGAGACGTCATCTACGATAAAAATGATGACAATCGGAAAAATGACGGACATGATCCACGTCATTCGAAGTAACATATTCAGAATAAATGCAATCCCAAAAAACAACACAAAAAACAGCAATGCAGCCACTATTCCTTGTACAATTCCCATACTTGCTCCCCCTAAACGATCATGCATACTCCACCATTTTACCTTATTCTCTTTGAAAAACAAAGATTCAAACCGAAGTAGTTATGACTCTTTTTTGACGAAAAAAAGCAAAGGGAGTTATGAAAACTGCCTTTGCTTTCTGGATTGGCTTAGCGATACATATCCAATTTACCTTTTTTGAGCATCAGACCGATTCCGCCAAGTTTCAATAAATAACGGTTGTCAATTACTTTTTTCATGATCGAAGCGGAGCGGCCGAATAGTTTGCGGTCTCCGAAAACAACACCAATGGCATCGCGGTTTCCTAAAGAAGCAACAGTACCTTTATTGTCGAACTCAAATGTTTCAAGTTCTTGATCGCCTGCAAGTACTTTTTTCAAGTTGCGCGCCGTTGTTTCTGCCATTTGGATTGCAATTTGCGCAGTTGGTGGATATGGACGTTCCGTTTCAGGGTTGATGAGAACGGCACAGTCACCGACGACGAATACGTTATCGTAATCTGGTGTACGCAAGTCCGGACGTACAGGTGATTTGCCTCGGTTCACTTCGAATCCTGATTCTTGGACGATTGAGTTTCCTGTTACGCCAGCTGCCCAAACAACGTTTTTCGATGGAATCATTTCTTGTTCGTCATCTTTTTCAACGACGATTCCATCTTCAGTTACTTTTTTGATCATTGTGCTGATGCGGAATTCAACGCCTTTTTCTTCAAGGCGATTCATTGCATATTCAACTAATTCTGGGTCAAAGCCCGCTAGTGCAGTCGGTCCAGCTTCTACGTTGATGATTCTGACTTTTTCGCGTGGAATATCGTATTCTTCACAAAGCTCTGGTACCCGGTTCGCAATTTCACCTAGGAACTCAATGCCTGTGAATCCTGCGCCACCCACGACAATCGTCAATAGATCTTCACGGTCTTCTGGTTCATTGTTGTATAGGGCAAAGTTTCTTTCGATATGCTCACGAATCAATCGGGAACTATTGATGTTCGTAATCGAGTAAGCGTTTTCTAATAAGCCCTCAATTCCGAATGTGGCTGTTTCGAAGCCGAGTGCGATGACCAAATAGTCGTAAGTCAGCTCGCCTTCTTCCAGCTGAACTCGTTGGTCTTCCGGGTCGATTGAAAGTACGGTGTCTTGTACAAAGTTTACACGGTTGTAATCGATTAAGTCATTGATCGGAATACGAACCTTGTCATGATGCAACGTACCTGCTGAACTTTCATGTAGCCAGGTCGTTTGGTAATGGTAATCGTTCTTGTTAACCAACGTAATGTTTGCATCTTCTGCTTTCAATTCCTTCTGCAAACGGACAGTTGTCATGATGCCACCGTAACCTGCACCAAGTATGACAATGTTTGGTCTACTCATTCAAATCACATCCATCCAATAATATTTCTTCACCATGAAGCACCTCTGCTCCTCATGCCAGGATCAAAGGCAATGCGGTTTATGCAGAGAAAGCACTCTTTTTTCCCTGCCAACAAACTTTGTGATTTTCTTCACGAACTTAAAGAAAGTGTCACATTATTGTAAAATTCAGCATCTAAAGTCAATCATAGAACTTTTATATTCGTTTTTCAAGCCTTAAATCGAAATTCAAATGTTTCTGATAATTAGTAGGTAGTTTTTGTTTTGTAAGCTCTATTATTTTGACCTAACTTTAATGCCCTATGATTTATTTCGACATCTATTGCAAACCATTTAGTATAAATTCGATGAAATGTTATAATGAGTCTTGGTGTGAAAGTCAGATTAAGGCTTGGAGGTATTTTCATGGACCAAAATGTTAAAGATATAACGATTATTGGCGCCGGACCCGTCGGATTATTTACAGCTTTTTACGGCGGATTACGTGACGCTGATGTTCAAATCATAGAAAGTTTACCCCATATCGGGGGGCAGTTAACCGCATTATACCCAGAAAAATTTATTTATGATGTGGCAGGTTTTCCGAAAGTTCGTGGACAAGAGCTTGTCGATCTTCTATATGACCAGGTCAAACCGTTCAATCCGGAAATCACCTTAGGTCAGTCCGTCCAAGAAATTGAGAAAATCGAAGAAAACTTATTTAAATTGGTGACGGACAAGGATGTTTTTTATACGAGGTCAGTGATCATCACTGCCGGAAACGGAGCATTCGAACCGCGGAAACTCCGGGTTCCTGACTCCGATCAATATGAACAACATAATCTCCATTATTATATTACAAATTTAGAGGCTTTCCGCGATCGGCACGTCATGATTTGCGGTGGTGGGGATTCCGCCGTCGACTGGTCATTGATGCTTGAACCGATTGCCAGCCAAGTGACACTCGTCCATCGGCGTGAAGATTTCCGTGCCCACGAACATAGTGTCGCTCAGTTGAAGCAATCAAGCGTCAATATTCTGACGCCGTATGTTCCGACCGAGTTGCACGGTGGTGAAGCGATCGAAAAAGTCACGTTGCAAAAACCGAAAGAAGACGACAAAATCGATGTCGATGTCGATGATGTCATCGTCAACTTTGGATTCATCTCCCAGCTCGGCCCAATTAAGAACTGGGGCCTTGAAATCGAGAAAAACAGCATCGTCGTCAACACGAAAAATGAAACCAACATCGAGGGAATTTATGCAGTCGGTGATATTTGCACCTACCCAGGTAAAGTCAAACTCATCGCGACCGGCTTCGGTGAAGGACCAACCGCAGTTAACAACGCCATGGTCCGCATCGATCCAAAAGCCCGCGTCCAACCAAAACACTCGACGCATATGTTTAGTTAAATCGTACCCGCTGTTTCTGATTTCGTTCACTCCACTTAGTGGTGGGGTGAATGAGGTTGGTGGACGGCGGGGTTTTTTGTTGTCTACCTTACTAGAAGACTTCTCGACTCGAAATTTTCTTCATTCGGGGTATTGAACTCGTCTAGAGGACTTTTCACCTTGGAATTTACTCCATTTGGGAGGATAGAACCCGACTAGAAGACTTTCCAGTTTAGAATCTACTCCGTTCGGGGGTATAGAACCCGGCTAGAGGACTTTCATACTGGAATTCACTCCTTTCGAGGGTATAGAGCCCTTCTAGAGGACTTTACAGCTTGGAATCTACTCCGTTCGGGGGTATAGAACCCTGCTAGAGGACTTTCATACTGGAATTCACTCCTTTCGGGCGTATAGAGCCCGGCTAGAGGACTTTACAGCTTGGAATCTACTCCGTTCGGGGGTA
>CALGNY010000058.1 GCA_937958375.1 uncultured Bacillaceae bacterium | reverse complement strand
AAACGAATGAATAGGAGATTAGTATGCAACAACGTAATGAATTTTGGCAGACACCTGTGCATGAATCCTCCTTATCTCAAGCGGATGTTTTGAACCGACTGATCGATGAAGCGGAAGCGGTCGTCGTCGGGATTGGTGCAGGGATGTCTGCTGCAACGGGATTTACATATGTAGGAAAACGGTTCACTGATGCATTTCCTGATTTCATCGAAAAATATCGCTTCTTCGATATGTTGCAGGCGAGCCTTTTTGAATTTGAAGACTGGCAGGAGTATTGGGCATTCCAAAGTCGATTTAGTTTGTTGAATTATTTTGACCAGCCAGTCGGACAAGCGTATGTTGATTTGAAACAGATGCTGGCGGATAAAAACTATCATGTCATTACGACCAATGCAGATAATGCTTTTTATGCCGCAGAGTATGATATGGACAAGGTTTTTCGGATTCAAGGGGAGTACGGATTATGGCAATGCACGGAACATTGTCACCAACAGACGTATCAAAATGAAGATTTGATTCGTGAAATGGTAGAGAAACAATCTGATATGAAAATCCCTGCCGATTTGGTTCCGTATTGTCCGGAATGTGGTGCGCCACTTGAGGTTAATAAACGGACCGAGGAGAAGGGGATGGTGGAAGATGGCCATTTCCATGAACAAAAAGACCGTTATGAGCAATTTTTAGATGAAAACAAGGACAAAAAGGTGCTTTATTTGGAAATCGGTGTTGGCCATACAACGCCACAGTTCATCAAACATCCGTTCTGGAAAATGACCGAGGAAAATGAACAAGCACTGTTTGTGACGATGAATCAAAAACAGTATTTCATTCCGCATGCGATTCGTCCGAGAACCGTTCAATTGGATGAAGACATCGCAGAAGTTTTTCATGAAGCAGCTAAAAGTAACACACATGGGGGATGACCGATGTATTTAATTGAACCAAAGCGAGATGGCAAATGGGTTTATGATCCAGGCACGTCCATGGCCATTCAGGATTATGTGAAGGACCATGTTTTTTTGGATGACGATGTGTTGTTTCCATATATGATGGATCCGGTTGTTCAGATCGGAAAGTATCAGAATGCTTACGAGGAAATCAATCAGCCGTACATGGATGAACACGGAATTAAAATTCTGCGTCGTGTGACCGGTGGAGGGGCGATTTATCTCGATGACCGTAACATGAGTTTCTGTTTTTTGTTTGATGCGAATGGAACGAATGATATTTACGGAAATTACGAACGATTATACGAACCAGCAATTGAGGCATTAAAGAAACTCGGTGTAGACGAGAAATTGCTTGAACAAAAAGGCCGGAATGATCTCGTATTAGATGGGAAAAAGATTTCTGGGGCAGCCATGACAGTAGAAAAGGGCCGTGTCTATGCAGGCTATTCGTTGTTGCTGGATCCTAACTATGAAGCAATGGTATCCGCGTTGAATCCGAACATGAAAAAAATCGAATCGCATGGCATTCAATCGGTTCGTAGTCGCGTAGGTTCCATCCGACCGTATCTTGCACCTGAATATCGGGACATGACGGTTTGGGAATTTACCGATTATATGATTTGTCAGTTTTTGGGCATTGATGATGTCACTGGGGCGAAACGTTATGTATTGACGGAAGAAGACTGGGCGAACATTGACCAATTGACGGCAGAAAAATATCATAACTGGGATTGGAACTATGGTCGTTTTCAACAGTTTGAATACACCAAGACCGAGCGTTTTCCTGTAGGGACGATGACTGTCGGGTTGACGGTCAAAAAGGGGAAACTAGCGGAATGTCAAATTACTGGTGATTTTTTTGGAAAGAGAGATGTAAGCGAAATTGAATTAGCTCTGGTCGGTGTCCGATTACGAAAAGAAGACTTGCTGGCAGCTTTAGAGCCATTCGACTTAACCGATTACTTTGGTAACATCTCAACTGATGAGTTTGTTAGCTTTTTGTTGAGCGAAAAAGTACCGACAACATGATGTGTAGAAAGAAGAATGCAAATGGTTCGTTTAGGGATCTTGGATTACGCACAAATTGATGAAGGCAGTGATGCTAGGCAAGCTTTGGCTGATTCTGTCGAGTTGTCGAAACTGGCTGAATCTCTCGGCTATGAACGATTTTGGATGGCCGAGCATCATAATGTGCCGGCTTTCGCATGTAGCTCACCTGAAATGATGATGATGCGAATTGCCGATGCGACCGAACGGATTCGAGTCGGATCAGGTGGCGTCATGCTGCCACATTATAGCCCATATAAGGTTGCTGAAAATTTCCGAATGCTTGAAGCGGCTCATCCAGGGCGGATCGATTTAGGGATTGGCAATACAGTTGGTACGCCCATTGTCAATCAAGCCTTGAATGAGAAGAAACAAGGAAAGTTGAATTATGAACAAAGCATCACGGATCTAACGTATTATTTGAGTGACCGCGTCGATGAGGACCATCGATTTGCTGGGATTAGCGCAAATCCAGTGATTCCGACAACTCCACAAATGTGGGCGCTTTCCACAAGTGTCCGAAGCGCAAAGATGGCAGCTAAGCTTGGAATTGGTTATACATTCGGCCTGTTTCCAAAACCGGGTGTCGACAAGTTTGCGATCGGTGTGGAGGCTGCCGAAGCGTACCGAGCTGAATTCGAGCCGTCACCCTTTATGCCTGAACCGACCGTATCCATCGCACCATTTGTCGTCATTGCCGAAACAAATGAAGAAGCAGAAGATTATGCAGAGGCATTAGACTTTTGGTTACTTGGAAAAGATCAGTTCAGTTATGTAAAACAATTTCCGTCGGTCGAAACCGCTCGCGCATACAATTATTCAGACGAAGAAATTTCTACAATCGAAGAAAACCGGACACGTATGATTGTCGGTGATCAGACAAGGGTTAAAGAACAACTGGATGATTTGATTCACCGATTCAAAGCCGACGAAGTCCTGCTGATTCCATTAATGCCAGAAATAGATGTGAGAAAAAGAGCTATTGAGTTATTGGCTGAGCTCTATTGACAATATACAAAAATGAGCAAGAGGAGAAAAGTTATTCTTTCGTCCTCTTGCTTTTTTAATTTAGAAAACATTTATGTCTGAATATAGATTATTGGGCGGGTTTACATGAAGATTGAGCGGGTTTTCGTGAAGGTTGAGCGGGTTTCCACGAAGATTGAGCGGGTTATCGTGAAGGTTGGGTGGGTTTCTGCGGAGATTGAGCGAGTTTTCTTGAGAGTTGAGCGGGTTCAGGAAAAGATTGAGCGGGTACACGGGAGTGAGTTCACACAAAGATTGAACGTCTTGATATCGTCACAGTATCTGTTCCATAATTTCAGGAATGATTACTTAAGACAACTCAAGTCTAGAAAATCATAAATAAAAAACCCGAACAAAGGTGCAATTCCCTTTGTTCGGATTCTCCTATATTACACCCGATCCCAGAAACGCTGCTTAGCTACTGCCTTGAGCAGGTCTTCCGTAAAGTTCGTCGTTTCGTCGGCGAATAATACGCCTGACAAATTATTTTCTTCATTAGAAGGAATCAATGATTTGGCTTCTGCCGATACTGCGATTGGTTTGAAGTGTTCGTACGTTTGCTGGATAAAGCTTTTCACATTCTTATCGAACAGTTTTTGTTTTTTCGCTTCTCCTCCGACTACATATAAGCCGTCGTAAAGAACTGGGTGTGCGGTCGTAAAGGTTTGATGTGGTTCAAGCTCCATTCCGTCCAGGCCTTTCACAGGTGCCAGTGACTCGCTGATGACATCATAAAATACATTCTTTTCATCAAAAGCTTTAAGGACTTCTTTCACTTCACTGTCTTTAAATCCATTACTGATCAGGATTCCGACTTTTTGCGTTTCGGCGGAAAACGCTGTATTCATCATGCTCAAAGCAGGCGATGATTTCGACTCGGAAACATGAGAACCAGAAGGCGGATTGACCCCTACGGCTTCGGCAATTGCTGTAGCCATTTCGGTATCTACATTACCGAACGTATCGACTGCTTTTTGGCGAACCGTCTTGTCTTTGACTTTTCCGATATGGAAACTGAACGAGTTAATCAAATCTTCTCTTTCTACCGTTGATAAGCTGTTCCAAAAGAGTCTTGCTTGAGAGTAGAAGTCATTGAACGAATCGCTTGGAACTTCCCTTGTTTTCTCACCTTCGACTTCTGCCGGATAATTGACATAACCGCCTTCTTCGGCTGAAGCCTCAGCAGGTGTGTTATCTGCAACAGCGTTTTTTTGGTAATGCACCATATCGGTGTCAATTCGATGTCGTTGGTAACTGTCGCGATTATTGTAATTTCTCTCGGCAATCGGTTTGTTGACAGGGATGTCGTTAATATTGGCTGAATGCTGGCGATAAAGTTCCGTATCTCTGTAAGCGAATGCCCGACCTTGCAATACCGGATCGCTCGTAAAATCAATACCAGGAACAACATTTGCCGGGTCGAAAACGGATTGTTCTTCCTCTGCAAAAAAGTTATCGACGAGTCGGTTCAACGTCATTTTTCCGATCGTCTGAACTGGAATGTCTTCTTCTGGCCACAGTTTTGTATCGTCCAGTATGTCAAAATCAAACTTGAATTCATCATCTTCTTCGATGAGCTGAACCCCTAATTCATATTCCGGATAGACACCGTTTTCAATCGCCCGAATGATGTCATGGCGGTGAAAGTCAGGATCAACGCCTCCAATGAGGTTTGCTTCATCTAATAATAACGAATGCACGCCAAGTTTCGGAATCCACTTGAACCGGACAAACGTTGATTTTCCTTCCTCATTAATGAAGCGGAATGTATTGATTGGCCAGCCTTCCATCGTACGCCAGCTTCGCGGACGACCACGCATCGACATTAACCACATGACCATATGAGCGGATTCTTGGTTACTGGCGACATAATCCCAAAAGTTATCATGAGCGACAGTTGCTTGGGGCACATGAGATTTTGGGTTTGGTTTAGCCGCATGGGTGACATCCATGAACTTCATGGCATCCGATAGAATAAAGACAGGAAATTGCAGGGACAGTGAGTCATAATTTCCTTCTTGGGTATAAAATTTTACCGCAAATCCACGAATATCGACGGCTGTGTCTTTCGATCCTTTGTTTCCAACGAAATTCGAAAATCGCACGAATACAGGTGTTTTTTGTCCGGCTTCTTGTAAGAAGTCCGCTTTGGTAACATGTTTCATGGATTCATAGGTTTCAAATTCTCCATAAACACCGAAACCTCTCGCATGAACCACTTTCTCTGGAATTCTCTCGCGGTTAAATTGAGTTTGTTTTTTATAAAAATGAAAGTCTTCAAACAGTAAGGGTCCACGCTTTCCAGCTCTCAGAGACGTTCGATCATTGGACACTTTCACACCATTGTCGTCGGTCATCTTTTTATCTGGCCCGGTATTCTTTTGCCGATACTGGTTGAGCTGCTCTTGCTTTTCGTTTTCAGCCTGCTGTTTGTTCTGATCTTGATTCACGTAACCACCTCTTTGAATGTTTTTTGATCATGCTTGTAAGTAAACGAGCCAACAAGGGAGTTGGCAATCGTTGGTATTCATTTTCCCGGGTGGATGCAATATAAACTGAACAACAGCGAAATAAGACTTTGTATGTATATAAAAAAGCTGACCGGAAAATAACTTTCCAGTCAGCTGACGTTATGCTACATCGTCGAAAGATGGAGCGATTTGATCGACAACCAAGTTTTCTCTTCGGTTTTTGGCTCCTTTCCAGAAAAACGCCACTGTGATGAGGACGGTCATGATCATACCACCCAGATGTGAAGCTTCATAGGATAAACCAAACCCGAGATTGCTGTCATATAGAATGTAAGTCAAGACCATATCGGTGATAAACACAGCTGGAATTAACGAAATAAAATAGTTTTTCTTCTTCACGAATAAATACATCGTTCCAATCCAAAGCGCGAGTGCTGCGGTACCTTGGTTGGCGAAAGAGAAATAACGCCATAAAATATTGAAATCGATTGTCGTTAGCCAATAAGAGATGATGAACATCGGAATAGCAATCGCTAACCGTTTGATCATTTTGACTTGGCCAATGCTCAAATAATCGGCAATAATATTTCGTGCTGCACGGAATGCTGTATCACCGGATGTGATTGGCAAGACGACAGCACCGAGGACGGCAATCGTACCACCGACAGCTCCAAGTAAGGTCATTGAAACTTCGTTGACAACAAGTGAAGCAGTACCTTCGTCAATCAATCCTTGTAGACTTTGTCCATCAAATAAACTCATCGCAGCTGCTGCCCAGATCATTGCGATCACACCTTCAGCAACCATCATGCCATAAAAGATATAACGGCCTTGTTTCTCATTTTGTGTTGTCCGTGAAATCAATGGTGATTGTGTCGCGTGGAAACCGGATAAAGCACCACACGTAATCGTCAAGAACAAAATTGGGAAAATCGGCAGATCATTCGGGTGCATGTTGGTTACCGATATTTCTGGAATCGAATACTCCGAAAATAGCAGCGCAATCCCCACACCGATTGTACCGATTAATAATACGGCACCGAGAAACGGGTAAACTCGTCCAATGATTTTATCAATTGGTAAAATGGTAGAAATGATATAATAAGCAAAGATTAATAGAATGATTACAATCAATGCGACCTGTCCATTAATTAAATTATGTAGCAGGTTAGCGGGTGTCGTTACGAAGACTGTTCCGACCAACAAAAGCAACAATAACGCGAATGCATTAACTAAGTGACGTGAAACTTTTCCAAGGAATTTCCCGGCAAGCTCCGGAATATGAGCACCGCGGTTACGTATCGAAATCATACCGGTCAGATAATCGTGCACAGCTCCGGCAAAAATTGATCCCAACACGATCCATAAGAAGGCGACAGGGCCGTAAAGTGCACCCATGATCGGTCCGAAAATCGGGCCAGTCCCAGCGATATTCAATAATTGGATCAACGCATTTTTTTGTTTATGCATCGGTACATAATCGACACCGTCACTATTTGAATAGGCAGGCGGTTGACGATCTCCTTGAATCCCAAATACCTTTTCAACATATTTTCCATACGTAAAATAAGCAATGATCAATAATGCGATTGCTAGTAAAAATGTAATCAAAAAGAACACTCCTTGTATGTCTGGATGTTTGTAAGCGTTTGCAATTATTTTAACATATTACCAAGATTGCAAACAATCAGCATTTTTGACTAAATGTCTCTTGAATATCCCTCGCATTTATTTTCTCATTACTTTCTTCAACGTAGATTACTCCAAGATTGTATAGCCCGATAAACGGCAATCCATTTTAATGATAGAAGCATCTTGATTGACCTATATACCATATGGGGGTATAGTATAAGTAGAAGCGAAAGGATGTGATCAAGTGGCTGAATTTCTGCAAAACCACCCAAGTCAACCTAGAACGAAAGATGAAAAACAAGCGGTCATCAATCGCTTGAAACGAATAGAAGGTCAAGTACGAGGCATTCAAAAAATGGTGGAGGAGGATCGCTATTGCATGGACATTTTAGTTCAAATCAGTGCGATCCAATCCGCGTTAAAAAACGTAGGCTACTCAGTTACTGAACGGCATATTAAACATTGTGTCAGTGATGCGATCCAGCAAGGGGAAGGCGAAGAAACCATCGATGAATTGATGAGTGTCATGAGACAGTTTTCCAAATAAGGAGGTGCAACAATTGAGTGAAGCAAAGCATGAAACGATCGGTGTAACAGGTATGACGTGTGCAGCTTGTTCCAATCGGGTCGAAAAAGTTCTGAACAAAATGGATGGTGTCGAAGCCCAAGTCAATCTGACGACAGAGAAGGCATCGATTGATTATGATCCAGAAAAAACTTCTTTTGATGAAATCACCAATAAAATCG
>CALGNY010000057.1 GCA_937958375.1 uncultured Bacillaceae bacterium | reverse complement strand
CCATATACCCGCCTGTCGGTCACATAAGGTTCCGCGACGGGCACATATATTTCCCCAAAGGACACAAAAGATTTTCTGACGCTCGTATAAATTCCGAAACCTTCCCACACCGCCCACAAATATTCTCCCGAACGATACCACGCCCCCATAATCTGTTATATAATCAAAGAAAACCGCTTAAAAACATGTCAATTACATAAACGCAACCGCTCGTTGACAAAGTGCATCCGCTACGTGATAGAGCGACCGGCCGTATACACGTACAATAAATGTACAAAGCGAAAGGGGTGTCACGCGATGACATTTGGTGAAAAATTGTATCGATTACGAAAAGGGAAAGGAATGTCACAAGAGGCGTTAGCTGAAAAGATCAATACAACACGGCAAGCAATCAGTAAGTGGGAAAATGACCAGGGGTATCCAGAGACCGAAAAGCTTTTGATGATCGGTAATATTTTTGAAGTTTCAATGGATTATCTACTGAAAGATGGTTCCGACCAATCCAGTGAAAAGGTCGACGATGGCTATTATGTCAGTAAAGAGATGGCGGAAGGATATTTAAATCAAACCCCGACCGTTGCGAATTACATGGCTTTCGGAGTCAGTGCGATCATTATGGCTTTTCTACCTTATTACATGTTTCCAGGTGACCCATCGACGTATACATTTATGATGATGATCTTTGTCATTGCAGCTGTTTTAAGCTTTATAGGAGCAGGTGCGAAGGAGGACTCTCAATACAACGTACTTAAAAAAGAATCGTTGCTGTTCGATCAGAACTATCTGAAGGATCTGACTACCCGCTATGAAATGATAAAGAAAAAGAACGCCTGGATCTTGAGCTTTGGTGTCGTTCTGATTGTCATCGGGGCATCGGCCTTCTTGTTGGAAAGACGGGGCTTTGCTGATGGTGTCCTACTTCCATATTATCCGTGGTTCATTGCGGTTACGGCAATCGGAGCTTTCATTGTTGTGCGAATCATGTCGATCAACGAGGCGTATGAGCTACTTGTGAAAAATGAAGAGCGAACAAATAAGTTTACATTTAAGTTAAAGAAAAAATTCAAGGAAAAGATCGACGACCTGTAAAATAGGTAAAAAAATATAGATTCACCCTAAACGTATGAGTTTCACCACTCATGCGTTTTTTCATCTAAAATAATCTGCATGGTTTTCATCCCAAAAACCGAGGGAATCGTACAAACAGGAATGTAAAACTCAAAAAATCACAACCTAAAATAAAATTGTTCCTCAGATTAGGTATATGGAAAACATTGTGGTAAAATAGTTAAGTTGAAAAAGATTAGGAGGAATCTGATGCAATCGAAAGAAATACGCAATATAGCGATTATTGCTCACGTCGATCACGGTAAAACGACGTTGGTAGATCAACTGTTGCATTACTCAGGTACGTTTAAGGAGCATGAGCACATCGATGACCGAGCGATGGACTCTAATGACATTGAAAAGGAACGCGGAATTACGATTCTAGCCAAGAACACGGCTATTAACTATAACGATACACGGATCAACATCCTAGATACGCCGGGTCACGCTGATTTTGGTGGCGAGGTTGAACGGATCTTGAAAATGGTCGATGGGGTCCTTCTTGTCGTGGATGCGTACGAAGGCACTATGCCGCAAACGCGTTTTGTGTTGAAAAAAGCACTCGAACAAAAATTACAGCCAGTCGTTGTCTTAAATAAAATCGACCGACCGAATGCACGACCGGAAGAAGTCGTGGATGAAGTTCTCGATTTATTTATCGAACTGGGAGCAGATGATGAGCAATTGGAATTTCCAGTTGTGTATGCATCCGCACTTCAAGGGACTTCTGGTAAAGAACCAGAGGAACAGACGGAAACGATGGACCCTGTTTTCGAAACTATTTTGGATCACATTCCATCACCAGAACAAGATCTTGAAGGGCCACTTCAATACCAGATCACTTTGCTCGATTACAACGATTATGTCGGTCGGGTCGGGATTGGCCGGATTTTCCGCGGACGGATGAAAGTCGGAGACAGTGTATCGTTGATCAAAAAAGACGGTACAGTGAAAAATTTTCGTTTGACCAAGTTATTTGGTTTTCTTGGATTGAAGCGGGTTGAAATCCAGGAAGCACAGGCAGGCGATATCGTTGCGATTTCTGGCCTAGAAGACATCAACGTCGGTGAGACGGTCTGTCATCCGGACCACCATGATCCACTTCCGATTCCGCGTATTGACGAACCGACGCTGCAAATGACGTTTGTGGTTAACAACAGTCCATTTGCAGGTAAAGAAGGTAAGTTTGTCACTGCACGTAAAATCGAAGAACGCTTGATGACCCAATTGGAAACAGACGTCAGTCTTCGAGTGGAACCGACTGCTTCTCCAGATGCATGGACGGTCTCGGGCCGTGGTGAGTTACACTTATCCATTTTGATTGAAAACATGCGCCGGGAAGGCTTTGAGTTACAAATTTCTAAGCCTCAGGTCATCATCAAAGAAATCGATGGAAAAGCATGTGAGCCGGTTGAACGCGTCCAAGTTGATGTGCCGGAAGAATATACAGGCGCTGTCATGGAATCCTTGGGTGAGCGCAAAGGTGAGATGCAAAACATGGAAAACCAAGGCAACGGTCAAGTTCGCTTGGAATTCAAAGT
>CALGNY010000056.1 GCA_937958375.1 uncultured Bacillaceae bacterium | reverse complement strand
ACGGTGTTGGACATGCTGGATTCTTCTCCAAAGAAGTTCACAGCCCGTACGCCGTAGACTCGATTATTGGATGGGACACTGATAGATGTTTCAGTCGTTGCTTCGACTTGTCTAAAGTCGCCATCTTCTTCGCTGGCCATATAGACGTAATAGCCAATTGCATTACTGCTTTCATTCCAGCTGAGCGTGCTGCCACTCATGGAAACGCCACTTGGTGTACCTGGAGCACCAGTACTTGGTGGATCAGTTTCTGGAACGACGAGGTCATTCCATGCATCATTATCTGGCAAGAGCTTGCTTAGGTCGTCAATTTGGAACCAGGCTCCACCCATGTCTTCTAAAAAGTCTGGGCGTATAAAGAATCCTTCCTCTGTAAATTCTTCAGGTGTTGATTCTTCAGCTTCGTAAATATTATCGCCGATTTCAACATATCTACCTTCAATGACACTATCATCCCGCTCTGTCGGCACATGTTCAATATTAAATAGATCTGTTTGTACCAACCCTAGTGCACTACACGCTTCGCTTGGCAGTTTCCCTGATAGTAAGCAGTAACTACGTTGTACGATTCCGCCCGGGCTCTCATGGCGACTACTTGGTGTGACTAGTTCAGGATCGATTTCAGCAGCTGCGTTAACCAGCTCTGACCAGAATCCTGTATTTCGTTGACTGTAACTTAATGAACAATTACCTTGTGGACAATAGTTTAAACTCATCATTGTTTTTTCATAATCTGATGGTTCTCCGCCTTTACCATCTAAGTCATATTGTCCATAACCAATCCAGGATCCGACTGTAACATTAGGGTTCGTTCCAACGAACCACGCATCAAAGAAGTTTTGTGACGTACCTGTTTTTCCAGCCCAATCGACACTCGGATTATTCAGTCGTGATTTGATATACGTTGCCGTTCCGTTATTTATGACATCGCGTAGCATGTCGATTGTTAGATAAGCCGTTTGCGGTGAATAAACTTCTGTTGATTTAACCTCGTGTTCGAAAACGACATTACCTTCTTCATCAGTAATTTTTTCAATCATATAAGGCTCTACTTTTTCACCGCCATTAGCGAACGATGCAAAACCAACCGTATTTTCTTCAACAGTAGAAAAATACGTTCCAAGTATAGCAGGTGCAACGTTTTCAGTTTGTACTTGCTCAATTGAATCTGCCATACCTAAATCCACTAAGTACCTTGCAGGGTTATTGTCTACTTGGAGCATTCCTTGCATTAAACGAGCAGCTGGTAAGTTGTAGGATTTTGCCAGTGCTTCCCGGGCCGAAACAATCCCTTTCTCACTGTTTACACTATAGTTTGAGGGTGTCCAGTCACCCATTTGGAACTTCACATCTGGTAAAGGAGTACCTGGTTGAACAAGTCCTAGTTCCATTGCCGGTGCATATCCTAATAATGGTTTCATCGTACTGCCATTAGGTCTTGTATTAAAAAATGCATAGTTAATATTGTCATCTTGATAGCCACGGCCACCGACGAAAGAAATGATTCGACCAGTACTATTTTCAACCATGGTTGCACCTGTTTCAATTTCAATCGTACGTTCTTCAGTTTCACCAGTTTCTGGATTTGTTACATTGACTGTTTTATCTGGATAAAAATGCCCATAATTCTCGGTTACATCCTGCCAAACGTCATAAATTTCTTTATCGATTGTCGTGTGGATTTGATATCCTTTTTGTCGTAAATCACGTTCAGCTTGATCTCGGTATTCCACCCGCGTTTCTTGTTCTTCATCGGCATAAAATTCTTCTTCGGAATAGCCATCATTTTTAGCTAATTGTAGGGCCAATTTCTCGATTGCCCGTTCTTCAATCTCAAAAGTCAAGTACGGATATTCAGTAACGAGCGATTCTTTCTTGTCAGTCAAACTACCGATTACGTCAAAATCTCTCGCTTCATTGTATTCCTCTTCCGTAATAGCACCTGTATCGAGCATCCGGCTCAATACAATATTTTTACGATCCAATCCGCTCTGCAAGGCTTCCTCTGATTTCAATTCGCCACCTTGCAAGAAAGGTGTGTATACGTAAGGGTTTTGAGGCAATCCAGCTATGTAGGCTGCCTGCGCGACATTTAATTCATCTGCGTTAACGTCAAATAATCCTTCCGCTGCGGCTTGTACACCGGCAATGTTCCGTCCAGATGAATCACGACCGAATGGGACGATATTTAAATAAGCTAAAAGAATATCATCTTTTTCAATGAACTTTTCAACTCGTGCTGCCATTAAAATTTCTTGTGCTTTTCTTTTGAAAGAAACTTCACTGGAAAGCACTTGGTTTTTAATGATTTGCTGTGTCAATGTACTACCACCGGTTTGCGTATCCGCATTGGTGAATTCTTGTAACACCGCACGCATGATTGCTTTCGGAACAAAACCGTTATGTTCGTAAAAAAGCTCATCTTCAGTAGAAATGACAGCATCCACAAGATGTTGCGATACGTCATCCAAGGTGATTTCCTCACGTCTCAAGTCACTACGAAGTTCTCCCATATAAACATTATCCGCAAAGTAAATATGAGATGTTTCTTCATAGTCGAAGATCAGATTTTTCATTTCCTCTTCATCTTCAACCGGCATATCATCGACTAGCGAGCCGAAATAGCCGAGACCGATTCCTCCAACAACGAAAGCGCCTACTAATCCAATCACGAGGAAGAAGAGTAGCACATTCCACACGATATCGAGACTAATACGCGTAAACTTGGGAAACTTTCCGTCTTGAAAGAAGGCCAGAAATTTATTTTTTGGATCCTTTGAACTCATCGTCAAACCTCCTAAATTATCTAATTTATTATAGCATAGAATGGTAGTCTCGACATAGACGTAAAATAGCCTTTTCATACAGCCTTTTTCACCTAGGGAATTGAATATCTTTCATAGTTGAAAATGCTCAGATTCTATGCTTAAATAAATGAAGGAAAATACAATATTTCATGCGTCGAAAAGTCTATAGTAGAGCATGTTGTTGGAGTGTCAGAGAGCTGGTGGCCGGTGTGAACCAGTCCGATACATGTTTCGAAGTACAGCTTGGAGCATTCTCTAATGAATGTTAGAGACGGTAAAGCCGTTATTTTTAAATGAGTGACAGCACAGGCTGTAACTAGGGTGGTACCGCGAATCCCTCGTCCCTATATTTGGTGTATGGACGTGGGTTTTTTTATTTTCATTAAATCAGATCGTTAAAACGAGGAGGAGCACTATGCATATCTTAGATGATTTGAAGGAACGAGGCTTAATCAATCAGATAACTGATGAAGAAGGCTTGAGAAAGCACTTGGATGAAAACCGGATTTCGTTATATTGCGGTTTTGATCCGACGGCAGATAGTCTGCATATCGGACATTTACTTCCGATCTTAATGCTGAAACGTTTCCAAGAAGCTGGCCATCGCCCAATCGCGTTGGTTGGCGGTGGTACTGGGATGATCGGGGATCCGAGTGGGCGTAATGAAGAACGCAAACTGAATGATGCGACGATTGTTCAACAGTGGACCGAAGACATTAAAGGCCAGCTTTCAAAGTTGATCGATTTCGATGATGAGAAAAAGGGTGCGGTGGCCGTCAATAACTATGACTGGTTATCCAAAATGAGTGTCATCGATCTGTTGCGTGATATCGGGAAACATTTTAGCGTGAATTACATGCTAGCCAAAGAATCTGTTGAAGCGCGCATTAAACACGGAATTTCTTATACGGAATTCACGTACATGTTACTGCAGTCTCTAGACTTTTTACGTCTGTATCAACGTGAAAATTGTACCCTTCAAATTGGTGGGAGCGACCAATGGGGAAATATTACAGCAGGGTTGGAATTAATCCGCCGTACGAGTGAAGAAGGGGAAGAAGCCAAAGCATACGGGCTGACTGTCCCATTGGTGACGAAAGCGGACGGTACGAAATTCGGTAAAACAGCAGGTGGCGCAGTATGGCTGGATGCGGATAAAACCTCCCCATATGAGTTTTATCAGTTTTGGATCAATACCGATGACCGGGATGTCGTGAAGTTTTTAAAATCATTTACCTTCTTGTCATTAGAAGAAATAGCTGAGCTGGAAAAAGAAGTCGAAGAACGACCAGAACAGCGAAAAGCTCAGCAACGATTAGCCGAAGAAATGACGAAGCTCGTTCACAGTGAAGAAGCATTAGAGCAAGCCATTCGTATTTCAAAAGCATTGTTTGAAGGCGACATCAAGTCATTGAACGCAAAAGAAATCGAAGAAGGATTCAAAGATGTTCCTTCTTATACGATGGAAGAAGAGCGATTAGGTCTGGTGGATTTGCTCGTCGCAGCGAAAATTTCTTCATCCAAACGACAAGCACGAGAAGATATTCAAAACGGTGCAATTTACATTAATGGCGACCGGGAGAAAGATCTTTCTTATGAGATTGATGAAAAAGATAAATTAGATGGAAGTTTTACGGTGATCCGCCGAGGTAAGAAAAAATACTTCCTAATCCGCCATTAAAAATTTTGGAGAGCTCATTGGGGGCTCTCTTTTTTTGATGGATCCTATTTCGGGCTCATATAATCTGGTGGTGGGCGCATATACACGCCCACGGGTGCATATATTCTGCTATCGGGCGCATAAAATTCGCTGATGGGTGCATATATTTTGCTGAAGGGCACATAAAATTCGCTCAAGGGCTCATATATATTGCTGTCGGGCGCATAAAATTCGCAGACGGGCACATATATTTCGCTCAAGGGAACATATATTTCGACGAAAGGACCATTTACCTAATCGATGGTCGCATATCAGTCCACCCAGGTTACATAAGTCTCTACGTCGGAATTGAACGAAGCCAAGCGGATTCATAAACGTATGAAAAATTTGCCCACACCCGGAAAGTTAGTCAATTTAAGATTAACTGACACGTCAAAAACACAGTTTCTCATCAAATAACCTCATAAATTATGCTAAAATAGAGTTAACAAACGAGTTCGAAAGAGAGAGGGAACAAAATGAAATGGACGTTTAATCAATCGAACAACTCGAATCATAATTCTAAAACTGTGATATTTGAACAGAAACAAATGTCACCACAGCAAAAGAAAAAGATGTTCAAGTGGGGAACAATCTTTTTCTTTATTCTGCTGTTACTGTTGGCGATCCCATTTATATTTAATTTTTTGACGAATTATATTTGGATGGAATCGCTTGGTTTTGAGTCTGTTTATACGACAACATTGATCACAAAGGTTAGCCTAGTCATTGCAGGGTTCCTGCTATTCTTCATCTTTACATACATCACCTTGGCGGGAATGCAAAAAATCATCATTGATACGGTAGGGAAGGCGAAGTTTATCCAGCAAATCGGCCCGAAGAAAATGGTGACGTGGGTAAACATCATTATTTCCCTATTGATTGGTATGTTAGGAAGTTATATTGTACAACGGATTGGTTGGGAGCCGGTGTTGAAAGTCATGAATCAGGTCCCATTCAATCAAACCGACCCACATTTTGGGCATGACATCTCGTTTTATTTTTACACATTGCCTGTGTTGAACTTTGTACTGAACGTTTTAATGGTTTTATCACTCATTTTAGCGGGTGTCGCGGCTCTTAGTTACTTCATGTTTCAGGCGTTCCATCACCGGGTGGCTAAAATTCAGCTAGCTTTTTATGTGGGAATCTTTGGCCTTTCACTTGCCGCGACCCATTACCTTGGCCAATACGACACCCTGTTCACGAACCAAGTCACAGCTTTTCAGAAAAGTGCAGTCTATGGAATCAGTTACACGGATGATGTGATCAATATTCCGAGTGCCTATGTTTTGGCTGCGGTGACGGTACTAGCGACAATCTGGGCAATCGTTACCTTATTCCGTAAAAATTACATGCGCCTGTTGATTCCGCTCGGCCTATATTTGTTGGTGCTATTCGGAAGTCAGGCCGCAGCGGTGATTGTTCAACAATTCGTCGTTTCGCCAAATGAGTTTCAGCAAGAAACGCCTTACTTAGAGAATAATTTGAATATGACGAGACATGCATATGATTTAGAGGATATCGAGATTCGGGATCATCCGGGTAACAACTCGCTGGATGAAGAGATGGTTGAACGAAATGAACTCACCATCAATAACATTCGTCTGAACGATTCAAGACCGCTAAATGAGGTCTACAATCAAATCCAGACATTCAGAACGTATTATAATTTCCAAGATATCGATATTGACCGATACGAAATTGACGGTGACTATCAACAAGTGTTTATCGGTGCGCGTGAGCTAAGTATGGAAGATTTACCCGAACAGGCAAAAACATGGGTGAACGAAAATTTACGATATACGCACGGTTACGGTGTGGCCATGAGTCAAGTTAATGAAATCACAAGTCAAGGCCAGCCAGAATATTTAGTAAAAAACTTGCCTCCAACTGGAGATATCGAGATTGAAAGACCACAAATTTATTTCGGTGAAGAGAGTTATCCGACTGTGATCGTAAACTCTGCGGTAGATGAGTTTGATTATCCAGATGGGGAAGAAAACGTATCGACACGTTATGAAGCAGATACGGGAATTCCGTTCCAAGGGCTTAATCGGTTTTTATTCTCGTTGAATGAAATGTCATTCCGGATGCTCGTCTCTGATCAGGTAACCGATGAAAGTCAGATTTTGGTGACCCGAAATATTATGGACCGTGTCAATCGCATTGCACCATTCTTTGAATATGAACTGGATCCTTATATTTATGTCAGAGACGATGGCAGTATGGCTTGGATTATGGATGCTTATTTAACGAGTAGCCATTATCCATATGCTGAAAAATATAATGATGACAATAACTACATTAAAAACTCTGTAAAAATTGAAATTGATGCGTACACAGGAGAAGTGAATTTCTATATTGTCGACGAAGAAGATCCACTGGTTCAGACCTATGCGAACATGTTCCCGGATCTGTTCACGGATGAAATTCCTGAGAACTTGCAAGCTCATTTCCGTTATCCAGAGCGATTGTTCAGTATCCAAGCGGAAATGTATGGAACCTATCATATGGACAATTTAGAGGTTTTCTATAACCGTGAAGACTTCTGGCAGTTCCCGACAGAGAAATATTATAACCAAGACATCGAAATGGACCCATATTATGTCACGATGAAATTGCCTGAAATGGAAGAAGAAGAATTCGTCTTAATGATGCCGTACACGCCGCGTCAACGTCAGAATATGATTGCGTGGATGGGTGTACGAAATGATGGCGAGCATTACGGTGAAAAAATAGTTTATCGTTTCCCTAAACAGCGAAACGTCTACGGACCGCAACAGATCGAGAACCGTATTAACCAAGACAGTACGATTTCACAACAATTGAATCTGTGGTCTCAAGGTGGTTCGGAAGTCATCCGTGGTAACCTCTTGGCGATTCCGATCGAAGACACGATGATGTATGTCGAGCCAATTTACATCGAATCGAGTAACGAAACTTCTTTACCTGAAGTGAAGCAGGTCGTCATCGCTTATCAAGATTACATTGTCATGGAAGCCACTTTCGACCAGGCGTTGGAGCGGATTCTACGATACATTGAAACCAATGCTGCTCCTGAGGAATTAGAGGGCGAAGAAGCAGGTTTGCCAAGTGACGAAGCGAATGAATTGTTGAATGAATTCTCAGACCTGTTCGACCAGTACCAGAATGCTTTATCCAATGGAAATTGGGAAGAAGCGGCAGATTTGATGAGACAAATCGAAGAACAATTAGCAGAAGTTGAATAAAAATTTCGATCCCAATCGGTGAGTTTTAGCCGGTTGGGATTTTTTGTGGTGGGATGGGAAAATATGATGCGTGTAGTTTGAAGAATTGTTAGCCTCTATGGCTGAATAAGTGAAGAGAAGTATAGTGCTATTCGTCGATAGAACGGGTTAAGCGGAAAAATTTCCATGCTATTTGTTGATAGGACGCTCCTATGACCGGTTACGTGAAAAATTTTCAATGTTAATCGTTGATAGAGCGCTTATATGGCCGATTACACGAAAAGATTTCCGTGCTATTCGTTGATAGCATGCTTCAAAGCCCTATCCTTCAAATATCTAAAAAACCCCCTCAAGCTCATAAAGAACTTGAGGGGATTAAGTAGTCGACCTATTTTGCGCCGATTAATCCAACGATTTCTTGGATAGGTACCAGTCGATGACTTCTAAGCTGTCATCATTTTTACGTGCTTCAATATCTTGTTGTGTCGCTGGTGGTGGAACGATCACTTTATCGCCTGGCTCCCAGTTAGCTGGTGTTGACACTTTGTGTTCGTCGGTCGTTTGCAATGCTTTCACCAATCGAACGATTTCATCCATGTTCCGTCCGGTTTGAAGTGGGTAATAAATGATCCCGCGAATCACTTGTTTATCGTCGATCACGAAAACTGCGCGACTTGTCTCAGTCGAATTTTCTTCAGGCATTAACATCCCATATTGAGATGCGACATTTTTGTTTAGATCAGCAATCACGGGGAATTCTATTTTTATATTAAAGTTTTCTTCAATATTGTTGACCCAAGCTAGATGAGATTGGTTACTGTCGATGCTTAGACCAAGCAATTCTGTATTTAATTCTCTGAGCTGTGGATAGATTGCCTGAAATGCGACGAATTCGGTCGTGCAAACCGGTGTAAAGTCTGCTGGATGTGAAAATAACACCACATATTTCCCTTCATAATCGGATAATTTTTTCGGACCATGTGTCGTAACGGCTTCGAATTGAGGTGCTTTTTCACCAATTCGCGGCATACGGATTTCCGGTTGGTTCATTTCTTCAGACATCATAAAAACCTCCTAATTTAAATTATTCCTATAAGTATACTAGGATTTATATTTATTATAATACCTTGCAAATGATTTGTGAACTACTATATGCTAAAAGTTGAGAAAATTTTTGGAGGTATCTATCATGAATTCAACTATTGAGACACTTTTGAACCACCGATCAATCCGAAAATATACGGATGAGCCGGTTTCAGATGACCAAATCGAAACCATTGTGAAAGCTGCCCAAAGTGCTTCCACGAGTAGCTATGTCCAGGCTTATTCGATCATTGGAATCAAAGAGCAGGAGAGAAAGAAAAAAATCGCTGAGCTTTCAAAAAATGATCATGTCGAGCATGCGGGTTGCGTGCTGATCTTTTGTGCAGATTTTTATCGTCATGAACTGTTGGCTAACGAAAAAGACGTATCCATAAATGAAAGCATTGAAACAACTGAAAAATTTATGGTTGGTGTCATCGACGGAACACTAGCAGCACAAAATGCTGCAGTTGCTGCTGAATCAATGGGTCTAGGAATTTGTTACTTAGGTGGCGTCCGAAATAACATAGAAAAAATCTCTGAATACTTAAACCTTCCAGACCGAGTGATTCCATTGTTCGGTATGACAATCGGCTATCCGGCTGATGAATCGACTCAAAAGCCTCGGTTGCCATTCAAGCATATATACCATGAAAATGAATATAACCGAGACGAGACCAGTTACAAAAATGAGCTGAAAGCGTATGATGACACCGTTCAATCCTATTATGATCAACGAACCGGTGGACAACGTATCGAAACATGGTCTGAACAAATGACCAACCAATTGAGTAAACAAGTTCGTTTGAACATAAAAGATTTTGTTCAAAGCAAAGGGTTTAATAAACAATAATTTATGAAGGTAGTTCAATTTGGAGCAGATCGCTCCGAGTTGAACTACTTTTTTGTTTTTGAGATTAAACACGGCCGGAGTAGGAAGGTATGTTCCCAACATGCAAATATATGGTACCTCTACAGCTGGATATGCGCCCTCCGCGCAAAAATATGTGCCCGTCGTGGAGATATATGTGCCCTCC
>CALGNY010000055.1 GCA_937958375.1 uncultured Bacillaceae bacterium | reverse complement strand
GGTGTCAAATCAACTTCCGGTTCTTCGCCTAAGGCTAATTTGGCTGCTAAGGAACCGACGTATGGACCCATCGTGAGACCTGAGGCACCAAGACCTGTTGCAATGATCACATTTTCCAGGTCAGGCACTGCTCCTAGCAATGGTTTGATGTCAGGGCTCATCGGGCGGAAACCGACGCGTACCTCTTTAAATGTCGCGTCTTTCAGTCCAGGAGCTACCCGGAAGCCTTCATTCAATACCTCCTGAACACCTCCACCGGTTACCCGGTAATCGAATCCGCTACCTTCTTCTCGCGTAGCCCCGAAAGCGATCCGATTATCGTTGAAGGCAACCATGTAATGACTGCTCGTTTGCGGTAAAACAACCGGCCAATCTGACGTATCCTCATCGACCGTCAAATGGACGATTTGGCCACGTTGAGGCTCCTGATTGATGGAAACACCCACGGATCCAAGTAAATCATTTGTCCAAGAACCGGCAGCAACGATGACTTGGTCGGCGACTATTTCACCTTCACTCGTCGAAACAACCACAGACGCATCTGTTTTTTTCAAACTTACTTTTTCTTCGAGTAATGTTCCACCATTTTTCTGAAACCCACGAACTAACGCTTTGGCAAGCATTCGGCCGTCCAAACGAGCAGAACCTGAAATATAAAGAGCGTGCAAATTTTCATCGAGCGGAGGAAAATACTTTTGAGCGGCCGGTGCCTCTAAGACTTCAACCTCGCCAACTTCTTCAAACTCCTTCCGCTTCTCTTCAACCCGCTTCTTCACCTCATAAATGTCTTCCAAATTCTCACTCGTAGCCAGCGCCCCGGTAAACTTATACCCCGTGTCCGTTTCACCAAGTTCTTCTAAAGACTGGATCAGTTCTGGATAATAGAGCGCACCGCGACTGGAAATAGCAAACCAATCCGGATCATCCACCCGGGAAATCCATGGGCAAATGATCCCCGCGCCGGCTGAAGTCGCTTTCCCTTCAAATGCTTCATCAATCAAAATCACTTCATGTTCGTTTTTCTGAGATAAATAATAAGCTGCACAGGCACCGACGACACCTGCTCCGATGACTACATACTTCATACCTTCTCCTCCAATGCTTCTTGTTCGAGTGGATAGTGGCATTTCACGAAATGTCCACTTCTTAGCTGACGTAATTCTGGCCGAACTTCCCGGCAATGGGATCGAGCAAGTGGGCAGCGGTCGGCAAATTTGCAGCCGACGACATCCGTTTCGCCTTGATTCAGTTCATCTGCCACCGCTTGATCTTCACCGATTGTTCTTTTCTTCGGATCCGTCGACGGGACGGCAGAGATCAGTTTTTGGGTATATGGATGGAGCGTCTTCTCAAATAGCTCATCCTTATCAGCCATCTCCACAATTTCACCCATATACATGACAGCGATTCGGTCGCTCACATATTTCACTGCCGGAATGCCGTGTGCGATAAATACATAGGTCAGCCCTAGCTCTTTCTGTAACCGATTCAGCAAATTAAGGATCTGCGCCTGAATGGAAACATCCAATGCCGAAACCGGTTCATCACAGATAATCAAATCTGGCTTGACGGCGATCGCCCGTGCAATCCCAATCCGCTGGCGTTGACCCCCACTGAATTGATGGGGAAACCGATTCGCCAAATCGGGGTCGAGTCCCACCGTCTCCATCAATTCATACACGCGTTGTTCCAATTCTTTTCCTTGGTACAAGTTATGCGTACGCAGTGGCTCCGCAATAATATCGAACACATGCAAACGCGGATTAAGGGATGAAAACGGGTCCTGGAAAATCATTTGGATATTTTTCTTGAACGGCTTAAATTCCTTTGCTTTCATCGATGCGATATTCTCGCCTTTAAACCATACTTCCCCATCTGTCGGCTCCACCAAGCGGATGATCGAGTTGCCGGTTGTCGACTTCCCGCAGCCTGATTCACCGACGATTCCTAACGTTTCGCCTCGATTCACGTAAAAAGACACATCATCGACGGCCTTTAAATAATTCGTCTTCCGATTAAACCACTTACCGGATGAAATCGGAAAATAAGTCTTCAGATTTTTCACTTCCAAAATCGGCTCTTCAACAGTCGCTTGTTCAGTCGCTTCTTTCTCTTGATTGACATCTTTTTCAACGACGTGACTCATGATGTTTTCGCCTCCTCATCGTACAACCAGCAATTGACCATTTCCTGTTCACCGAAATAAATATCACTCGGCACAGTCGTTTTACATACGTCCATCGCTACCGGACACCGTGGATGAAATGGACAGCCAGCCGGTTTGTTGGCCGGTGCCGGCACGTTCCCCCGAATCGCTTCCAGTTTCTGTTCTTGATCGATCGCCGGCGTACTATTGATCAACCCTTGAGAGTATGGATGCTTCGGTTGTTCAAAAAAACGAATGACATCATTTTCTTCAACGACCTGACCGGAGTACATGACGATGACCCGATCGACCATTTCAGCAACCACGCCCAAATCGTGCGTGATAAAAATAATCGAAGTTCCCGTTTCACGCGCAATCTTTTTCATCAACCCAAGAATTTGTTCTTGGATCGTTACATCAAGGGCCGTTGTCGGTTCGTCCGCAATCAAAAGCTCTGGATCACAAGCGAGTGCGATGGCGATCATGATCCGCTGACGCATCCCACCGGAAAGCTGGTGTGGATA
>CALGNY010000054.1 GCA_937958375.1 uncultured Bacillaceae bacterium | reverse complement strand
AAATGTCGGTGAGACGCCTTCTCATCGACATTTGACCACTAATCCACACCCAAATGGCGATGAAAAACTGACTACCTAGAGAATTCCCCTAAGACGAGCAAAATAATTATTTAGTTGTACCCATGTTGAACGATCATCGCGAATAAACTTCTTCCTATTTGATATTGCATTTTCACCTAATTAGATTATAATCTAATTAGTTAGTTATCTAATTAGGAGGGTATACAACATTGCAACTGGAAAGGATTGTGCATTTTCATAAAGCGGTTGGTGACAAAACACGATTACGAATCATTGCTTTATTGAAAAATGGACCACTACATGGTCAGGCAATTGCAGGAAAACTCGGCCTTACAGCTCCAACGATTTCACATCACTTGGGGAAGTTGAAAGAGATCGATATCGTTTACCAAAGAAGAGATAAGAACACGATTTATTTTTATCTTAACGAGGATAAACTGAATCGATTGGCACTGGCCATTACCAAGTTAGGAGATGATGAATTGTCAACGAAATTTGATATAACCGATGAAGAGAAACATAGAGTCCTATCCAACTTCATTGATGCCCAAGGTAAATTGACGAATATTCCGGCCCAATTGAAAAAGCGTCTAATTGTTTTAGAGCATATGGTGAAAGGGTTAGAACAAGGTCACTCTTACCCTGAAAAAGAGATCAATGAATATATCAAACAGTTTCACGAGGATTATGCTTCAATCCGCAGGGAATTTATCATGAATCATTTTATGACAAGAGAAAAAGGAATGTATGAGCTAAATCCACGTGAACTTTGGCTGATTTAACATCAGCTTTTCTTTTTACCTAACTAATTAGATAACTATCAAATTAGATATACAGAGGTTTTTAAATGCATAATTTACTTGTTTGGAAAAAAGAAAATGAATATCAAAAATTATTTTATTCAAGTATCATCACTGGCATGGGAAGTCGATTCACACAGGTAGCATTACTCACACTGATTTACCAACTTACACAATCAGGGTTTGCCATCGGTATGTTATTTTTACTTCGACTAATCCCTTTTTTATTTATCGCACCGATTGGTGGAATGTTAGCAGATCGATTTGACAAAAAACACATATTGTTTTTTGTGGAAATCCTACGTGTGCCCATTGTACTCACTCTACTTCTAGTCAATCATCCAAGTGCCCTTTGGATTGTGTATGTCAGCTCTTTTGGTTTAGCTATCGGTGAGGCGATTTATGCTCCTACGAGAAAAGCAATGATTCCTTCACTTGTCAAAAAGGAGCATATCATTCATGTGAATGCCATTGAGCAAATTAGTGTCGGATTAGTTTTAGTCATTGGTTCTTCATTAGGTGGTGTAATTTCCTTTTTATTCGGCATTCATACTGCTTTTTTGTTAAATGCTATTTGTTTCTTCATATCCAGCTTGATCTTACTGACTATTCATCCATTGAATGAAAAACGAATGATGCAACAATCTCAGCAACTCGGATTTCCTACTCATTCTTTTAGGCGTCTTTTTCGGTCAAGATTGCTCGTCATCTTTATAGTGATTGCATTTACGATGCCTATTGCAAATGGAATTGATAATGTGTTGATCAGTATCTATGCACTTGAAGTTTTCGAAATGGGTGAGATGGGTGTCGGTCTGATGTACGCTTGTTTGGGCATCGGATTTATCATAAGTTCGTTTTTGTCGAACGTGATTAAGAAGAGGTTAGTTCTTGTCACCATACTTTTTATTGCTTTCGAAGGCTTGGGACATATTTTTCTTAGTGTGTCACCTAGCTTTTGGATTGCACTGACGGTTGTGATCTTTATCACCTTCAGTGGGGGGATCAGTGATATCAGCATAGATACGATGATTATGAAAACAGTGCCCAAATCTACCATCGGAAAGTTTTTTGGTCTGACCCAAATGATTACGAATGTAACATTAGGAATGATGATGGCAGTAGGTGGTCTACTATTGGAGATAGTTGATCCCCGACCGCTCAGTGCGATTGTGGGTTTTCTTTATAATTCTTCACAATCATTTATTGGTTGCTATTTAGAAAGATTCATTTCTATAATGAAAAAAGAAAATTACTTTCCCAGTTTAATTAATTTAAAAATGCACTCCAGACCTTTTCTCGCCTGGAGTGCATTTTTTATCCCCGCAATTCTGCCTGATATGATTCTTTAACTTTTTCGATAATTCGTTGTCTTGCTTCTTCGACTTCATCATCTTTTAATGTTCGTTCGTTATTTTGGAAGGTGAGGTTAAAGGCGATTGATTTTTTGCCTGGTTCCATATGCTCACCTTCATAAACGTCAAACACGCGAATGGTCGCCAAATAAGGTTGACCCGCTTCAACAATTGTGTTCTCTATCTCTTTGGCGGCAACCTCTGCACCTACTACGAACGCCAAGTCTTGAGAAATGGCTGGATACTTGGTTATCGGCTCATAATCTGGTGTCTCATCAACGTATTCGTAGACTTTTTCCAAGTTCACATCAAACACATACGTTTCATCCAAGTCATGTTCCTTTTGAACCGTTGGGTGCAGTTGACCGATATAGCCGATCGTCTCTCCTTTAAGTTTCAACAATGCTGTCCGACCTGGGTGTAATCCGTCTAAGCTTGATTTTTCAAAGGATACAGGTTCTTTTAGGAACTGAGTAAATAACCCTTCCAAAATTCCTTTCAGCACAAAAAAGTCAACTGGTTTTTTCTCACCTTGCCATGGGTGGTTTTCCCATAAGCCTGTGATGGCAGCCGCAACACGAAGTTCTTCTTTTGGCTGGACATCTTCGCTTTCGTTCGGTAAATACACAGCACCGAGTTCGTAAAATCCAAGATTATACTGGTTGCGCGCGACGTTATATCGCAAGCTGGAAATCAACTCCGGAATTGCACTTAATCTCAAATGACTATGCAAATCAGTCATTGGCATGAGGAGTTGAACGGCCTCATGATCGGTTTGAATTTCTGGACTGACGAAATGCTTAGACTTTTCCTCTGTCGTCAGGGAATAGGTCAATGCCTCATTTAGTCCAGCTTTTTGTAAATAAGCATGAATTTCACGGGTTAATTTTTGACGCTTGGTCAATCCGCCTTTACTCGACTTTGCAGTTGGCAAGGTAAACGGAATATTGTCATAGCCATAAAGCCTAGCAAATTCTTCAACCATATCTTCTAAAATACGAAGGTCATTCCGCCGTGCTGGTGGATAAACCGTAAACTGTTCACCGTTATTTTCATAAGGAAGACGGAGTCGCTCTAAAATATCGACCATTTCATCGACTGTCAATTCCGTACCGATGCGTTCATTGATTTCATGTCGCTCAAATGAAATTTCGATTGGTTCCTTTTCGGTTGAACCTTCCTCCACCATTTCGCCAAGAATCGTTCCCCCGGCCAACTCCGCATAAAGTTGGGCTGCGCGCGTTGCTGCTTCTTTTACTCTGGAGATATCAATGCCTTTTTCAAAACGGGCACTGGCTTCACTGCGAAGTCCATGTTGATTGGATGATTTGCGAACCGTTTTCGGGTCGAAATAGGCCGCTTCAAGAAGTATCGTTTTCGTGTCCTCTTGAACTTCTGATTCCTGTCCGCCCATCACCCCGGCAAGTGCATGAGGCTTCTTGCCATTCGTAATGACTAGATTCTCGGGTGACAATGTTCTCTCCTTGCCATCCAACGTCAGCATCGTCTCTCCTTCCTGAGCTGGACGGGTCAAGACTTCCTGACTGTCGAAGCGGTCATAATCGAAGGCGTGAAGCGGTTGGCCGTACTCCAAAAGAATATAGTTTGTAATATCAACCAGATTATTGATTGGCCGTACGTTTGCACTGATCAATCGATTCTTTAACCAAAGCGGAGAAGATTTCACCTCTAAATCTTTGATGATCCACGCACCGTAATACGGATTCATGTCCTTATCTTCAATGCAGACGGATATATAATCGTTTGATGGCTGGTCTGCTGGAGTCACGGATGGCTCAGGCAGGTTAACCTCTTGATTATAAATGGCTGCCACTTCATATGCGACACCGATCATACTTAAGCAGTCCGCACGGTTCGGTGTGAGATCTAACTCGATGACTTCATCGTCCAAGTTGAGTAATGGACATGCTGGTTCTCCAACTTCCACTTCTTCTTCAAAAACGTAAATGCCATCTTTGACGTTTTCAGGAATAAATTTTTCATCGACGCCTAATTCTTGCAAGGAACAGATCATGCCTTCCGACGCTTCCCCGCGCAGTTTGGCTTTCTTGATTTTCATGCCCCCTGGAAGTCTTGCGCCAGGCTTTGCGACGACAACGTACTGACCTTTCGCCACATTCGGCGCACCACAAACGATCTGGGCTAGCTCCTCTTCTCCGACATCCACTTGACAAAGGTTTAACTTATCAGCATTCGGATGCTGCTCACATGATTCTACATATCCGACAACAACCTTTTCATTATCCAGAATCGGACCATGGATGGCATCGACTTCCACACCGGATTTGGTGATGGCTTCGGATAACTCAGCTGTTTTTATTCCATCTAAATCAACGTATTGTTTTAACCAATTCACTGAAACTAACATCGATCATACCCCCTTAAACCTGGTGAAATTGCTTCAAGAATCTGACGTCATTCGTATAGAAATGGCGAATGTCTTCTATACCATATTTCAACATGGCAATCCGTTCTGGTCCCATTCCAAATGCGAATCCAGTATATTTTTTCGAATCATAACCGGCCATTTCAAGCACGTTTGGATGAACAAGTCCTGCGCCTAAAATTTCAATCCAACCGGTATGTTTACACACAGAACACCCTTCCCCATCACACACTTTACAGGAAATATCCATTTCGACAGAAGGCTCAGTAAATGGGAAAAAGCTTGGGCGCAGACGAATTTCACGATCGTCACCGAATAGATGTTTTGCTAACACATTCAAGGTACCCTTCAAATCACTCATGGTGATGTTTTCGTCCACGTAAAGTCCTTCAATTTGCGTAAACTGGTGGGAGTGGGTCGCATCATCGGTATCACGGCGATATACTTTCCCAGGACAAATAATCTTAATTGGACCTTTCCCTTCATGTTGATTCAACGTCCGAGCTTGAACTGGTGACGTATGCGTACGCATCAACAGTTCTTCGGTGATATAGAAGGAATCCTGCATATCGCGAGCCGGGTGTCCTTTCGGTAAGTTCAACGCTTCAAAGTTGTAATAATCCGTCTCTACTTCAGGTCCTTCGGCTACTTCATACCCCATACCAATAAACAAGTCTTCAATATCGCGGATGACTTTCATAAGGATATGTGGTCCGCCGGTATGGACCGGTCGACCTGGCAATGTGACGTCGATCGCTTCTTGCTCGAGCTGTTTTTCAATGGCTTGTTTTTCGAGAAGGGTTGCTTTTTCGTCCAAGGATTCCGTAATCTCATCCCGGACTTCATTAGCCAGCTGGCCGATGACCGGGCGCTCTTCTTTAGAAAGTTTGCCCATTCCTTTCAATACTTCAGTTATTTTTCCTTTTTTACCTAGGAACTGGACGCGGACGTCTTGAAGAGACTTCTCCGTATCCGCTGTTTGGATCTGTTCTAACGCTTCTTGCTTTATTTCCTGCAGTCGCTCTTTCATTCAAATGCCTCCTTGTTTCATGACAATCGATGTCGTTCAATTTCTTTTACAAAATAAAAAAACTCCTCCCCATAAAATAAGGGACGAGTTGGCTTCCGTGTTACCACCCTTGTTGATTTGCGCCATGGCAAACCCACTTCATTTGAATAACGGATCAAAGACCCGGACATATCCATGTCAGCTCCAGAGTGAAATTCGTGCAACTCATTCGTTTGGAGAATTTACAGTCCCAGATCCTCCATCCCTGAAAACGAAATCCCGAGTTACCTACTGTGCTCTTTCAACGCTTTTAAATACATATCTGAAATTATTATAGATAACAATCCTAATGAAATCAAGCAACAAAGCGGAAATGATACAAAATAATACTGGCCGCAATCCCGACATTAAGCGATTCCGCTTGATTGTTTTGAGGAATGTAAATGGACTCGGTACATTGGTCGAGCAATTCGTTGGAAACTCCGGATCCTTCATTCCCTAAAACAACGGCAAAGGAGTCAGTTGCCCGAATATCCGGTAGAGGCTTGGCCTTTTCGTCTATGTCCGTCCCGTATACCGGTCCCTCTAATTGCTGAATCCAATCGGTCAAATCTCCGCGCAAGACTGGTAGGTGAAAAATTCCGCCTTGTGTTGCCCGAATCACTTTTTCATTATATAAATCGACGGACCCTTTTCCGAGCACTATGGCATCAACGTCAAAGGCCAAGCCACTTCGAATGATGGTTCCGAGATTTCCTGGATCTTGAATTTGATCGAGCAGCAACACTCGCTTCGGCTCGTCCACCACCCACTCTTTTTGATGGACGATGGCCGCAATGCCCTGTGGCGTTTCCGTTTGGGAAATCTCCTTCATCACAGATGTGCTCACAAATTGTTTCGGGTAGACATCCCAATCGGATGGAGTTTGGGTACCTTCTACAATGATGAGTGTCTCGATGCTCCAATTGCTTTTTATCGCTTCTTCAACGAGGTGCCATCCTTCGATCAGAAACATCTTCTCTTGATCACGATATTTTTTTTGGTGTAATTTTTTCCACTTCTTCACTTGTTGGTTTTGTTTGGATTCGATCATTTTTGTACTCCTCAACTTTTCTTTATACATAGTTTAAAAGTCTTTAGGTCAAACTACAACAAAATCAATTTTGAGGTGATGATGATATGGATTTAAATTTACGCAAAGCAATCAAAAATAATATTGCTGGGCACAATGAGGAACAATTACAGGCAACCATTGTCGATGCCGTACAAAGTGGCGAAGAAAAAATGCTGCCGGGTCTCGGTGTGTTGTTTGAAATGTTGTGGCAAGGCGCCAATGAGAAGGACAAGAAATACGTATTAGATATTTTGGAGCAGGAAACGAATCAATTGTAAGCTAGGATTTGATACTTTTTTGTAAGGCTTCTGGATTCACCAAATACATTTATACAAAAGGCTCTGTTAAAGTTTAGTGTTGATAATAAAGATTTTTAGCAGAGTTGTTGTATGGTGAAGAACGAAGGTGGCGACTCCTGCGGGTCAACTAATCCGGCCACGTCCTGTGGCCAACGTTGACACTAGCCCGTCCGGGGCGTCGGAACAGCACGAGCTGAAGATCCACTTGGGAAGTGGTTTTCTTCCCAAGTTAGCTGAAGCCGTGCCCGCGGAAAGCGTCCACCGAAAGTGATTCACCATAACAACAACGGACTTTAACAGAGCTATACAAAAGAGCAATCCAAGTGGAAATGCCCGTCCCACTGGATTGCTCTTTTTTTATTAATTAAATGTTAGTTTTTCAACCGTCTCTTGATCCATTTTCTTAATGACCGCAACAAGCAACTTCACGAGATTATCAAAATCATCGTAATGAAGCATAGCGGCATGGGAGTGGATATAGCGTGTTGGTACTGTGATTGACAAGGAAGGAACACCATTTGCCGTCAAATGGATGGACCCTGAATCTGTACCGCCACCAGCCATCGAGTCATATTGGAATGGGATATTATTTTCTTCCGCAGTATCCACGACGAAATCACGGACACCTTTGTGAGAAACCATAGACGCATCATACAAAATGATTTGTGGACCTTCACCCATTTTCGCAGAAGCATCTTTATCAGATACACCTGGCATGTCGCCTGCAATGCCGACGTCTACGCCAAAACCGATATCTGGTTTGATCGCATGAGCGGAAGTTCTCGCACCACGTAAGCCAATCTCCTCTTGAACCGTACCGACGCCATAAACGACGTTTGGATGCTGTTCATCTTTCAAACGCTTCAACACTTCAATGGCAATCGCACAGCCAATACGGTTGTCCCATGCTTTGGCAAGAAGTAATTTTTCGTTGTTCATTTGAGTGAATTCAAAGTAAGGAACAACAGAGTCACCCGGGCGTACACCGAACTCTTCCGCTTCTTCCTTACTGGAAGCGCCGATATCGATAAACATATCTTTAATGTCGACTGGTTTTTTACGTTGTTCAGCGGTTAAAATATGAGGTGGCTTCGAACCGACAACACCTGTCACATCACCATTTTTAGTCATGATTGTCACGCGCTGGGCAAGCATGACCTGACTCCACCAACCGCCAACGGTTTGGAAATAAAGAAAACCATTGTCATCAATGCGAGTAATCATGAAGCCGATTTCATCCAAGTGGCCAGCAACCATAATTTTCGGGCCATTTTCATCGCCTGATTTTTTCGCAATCAAGCTACCCAAATGATCGGTCGTCACTTCGTCCGCGTATGGAGCTATGTATTTCTCCATCACCTCACGAGGTTCTTTTTCGTTTCCGGGAATTCCTTTTGCATCGGTCAAATCCTTAAGCATTTGCATGTTATCCGCTTGCGTCATGTAAACTCCTCCTTTAATCTATACTGCCAATTTTTATTATAACGTTAATCGAAGTGGAGTACAAAAAAGTCAGTAGCCAGATTCCTGCCGTTCATGATTGACTTCATTTTTTTCCTTATACGCTTCAAAAATATCCGCTTCGTGAAAACCGAGCGTCTTCCCAAGGATTAAATAGTTTGTGATCAGCTGCTGATAATTTTCTTGTGTCGGTGACAGCTTAAATCGCTGCGTCAAATCATAAATCTGGTGAAACTGTTCTGTCAGTGTTTTTTCAGTCGATTCAGCCGTTGGGTCGAAGTCATATGTATAATCTAGGCCGATTGATATGAGAAAATGGACCCCATCTACATATTCTTCTAAAATGATATGGCGCGCACTCGGACCTTTCTCACTCCAATATTTAAAGCAGCGCGTTTCATTCGCCAGTTCGGCCAACTCAACCATGAAGGCCAACAGCTTATCGTCTTTCACGTCTTCTCGTGTTTTTTCTACTTTTTCCATTATTCGGTCGTCTAATTCTTTTTGAAGTTGTCGAAGTTCATCCCAATTCATCGAAAAAACCTCCTTTGTCATTTAGTATAACAAAGAAGGTTGTTCACCAACACGTGATTATTTTCCTGTTTGTTCAACCGCGAAGAAATCCTCCCACTTCATGATGATTTCTTTTCGCCTCAATAAGTAAATCAAGATCAAAATGGCTGTTAAAAAGATAAGAATGTGAATCGGTTGTAACGACTGAAACGACTGGCCAAAGGTTGTATAAACAAAAGCTAATGGGAGATTTGAGACGATCGATAATTTCGCATACTCCCGGAAGCTCCGTGTCATTTCGATTAAGATCAGTGAAACGAGATGAAAATGGATAAAAGGTGTAATTCTTAACAGTAATAACTGTGGTAAATTTAATTGTTGATGCTTGCCAAACAGTTTCCCCCGGAGTCGTTCAAAACGTTGAGTTAGACTTGGTGTTTGCTTAACAATTAAATAAAAAAGAAGACTAGAAAGTGTAACTCCGATCAGTGAATAGACGACCCCGTAAGTCATCCCAAATAACAATCCACCCGTAATACATATGAAAGCGACCGGAATAAATAAAAACGGACGAATAATATGAAGTGCAATAAACAGAATCGGCGCAATCATATGATGGGAGTCTACTGAGTGATGAACCCAAGTGATAACACCTTCCATAGTAGTCTCCTTTCTATCAGTCTTACTAATGAATATGACAAGAGACGAGCCTTTATGACAACCATTATGGATAGAGCATAACCATCGCCCAAATAATGGTCAGTAAGGGAAGACCGAATGCGAATTGGATATGCTTGGTTTTATGTCGAAATACGTTCATACCAATCCATGCACCTAAGGATCCACCGATTAAGGCAATGAACCATAGTCTCGATTCAGGAATACGATATTTTTGTCGACGAGCCCTTCGTTTGTCTAGTCCCATGATAAAAAAACCTAGTGAATTAATGATTACTAGCCAAATGATTAAAAATTCCATGATGTGATCCCTCTTTTTGGTCTATTGTGTGTAGAGTCTGATCTCAATGCGTTGAGATGTAATTTTTCTTTGCTCAACGTTGTGAGAGCGCATCTCAATGCGCTGAGACACAATTTTCCCTAGCTCAAAGTCGTGAGAGCGCGGCTCAGTGCGTTGAGACCTTATTTTTCCTTGCTCAACGCTCTGAAGAATCTAATTATAAACAATACCACGAAAAAACTCCAACGGTCTTAAACGTTGGAGTTTCATCGACTTATTGTTTTAGTAAATAATGCTCGTTTAATTCATCACGAAGGGCTCGCTTTAAAAATTTACCAACGGATGTTTTTGGTATTTCATCAACAAAGACAATATCATCCGGCAACCACCACTTGACGAATTGTGGCTCAAGGAATTCGAGCAACTCTTCTCTTGTCGCATGAGCTCCTTCTTTTAAAACGACAACCCCCAACGGTCGTTCTTGCCATTTTTCATGTGGGACACCGATCACTGCCGCTTCTGCTACAGCTTCGTGGGCCATCAATGTGTTTTCTAATTCAACGGTTGAAATCCATTCTCCTCCGCTTTTAACCAAATCTTTTGTCCGGTCAACAATTTGAACGAAGCCATCACGGTCAATGGTTGCGATATCTCCGGTATACAGCCAACCGTCTCTGATTGCTTCTTTCGATTTTTCTGGTTGGTTATAATACGAATCGGCAATCCACGGGCCACGTAGGATTAATTCACCCATCGTCTTCCCGTCCCAAGTTACCTCTCCATCTTCATTGACAACCTTTGCTTGAAGACCCGGTACGACCATCCCTTGTTTTGCTTTAAGATCGTACTGGTCATCGTAATCTAAATCGAGTTGATGGGATTGAAGGCGAGAAACCGTGGCGATTGGACTCGTTTCAGTCATTCCGTATGCATGAATGAATGTGATATTATATTTCTCTTCATATGCTTTGATCAAGCTTTTCGGAGCAGCTGATCCACCACAAGCCAATGCTCGCAAACTGGACGTATCATAATTTCCTTGCTCCAGAGCTTGCATAACCCCAAGCCAGACCGTCGGAACACCCGCGGATAAAGTGACTTTCTCCGTCTCAACTAATTCAAGAATCAATTGTGGCGTAACATTTGGACCAGGTAAAACTTGCTTGGTTCCAAACCAGGTAGCTGCATGTGGAAAACCCCAAGCGTTTGCATGGAACATAGGAACAATCGGCAGCGATACATCAGCTTCATGGGCACCAATGGTATCAGCTAATCCAAGGGTCATGGAGTGGAGCACCGTACTACGATGTGTATATACGACACCTTTTGGGTTTCCGGTAGTTGCGGAAGTATAACACATGCCGGATGGATCATTCTCATCGAGATCGTCAGGATATACATAAGAGGAATTTCCTTGCTGAATCAATGTTTCATAAAGATGAACGGAAGGTAGGGAGGTTTCTGGGATGGTTTCTTCATCGGTCATTAAGACAATATGTTGTACGGAAGGGATTTCGTCTATGATTTGCTCAATCAGACCAATGAACTGAGCATCGACTAATAAAACTTTATCTTCGGCATCGTTGATCACATAGGTGAGGTGGTGCTGTGGTAAGCGGAAATTAATTGTGTGTAGGACTGCACCCATATTCGGGATTGCAAAGTAGGCTTCTAAATGCCGATGGTGGTTCCAGCCAAGCGTCCCGACACGGTCTCCTTTTTCAATTCCTAGCTCTTCTAGCGCACTGGATAAAGACCTACACCTCTTGCCCATTTCTTTGTAATTCAATCGGTGAACTTTCAAATCTGTCCGGGAAACAATTTCTTTGTGTCCAAAATACCTTTCTGCACGTTCAAGTATTTGAGTCGTCGTCAATTGTGTATTCTGCATAAACAACCTCCTCAAAAAAATAAGTATTTGTAACTATAAATTTAAAGTATTAAGATAATTTTGTCAATTAACATTCTATTAATCAAGATTGTTTTTATGACTTTGATATTTTGACATATAAGC
>CALGNY010000053.1 GCA_937958375.1 uncultured Bacillaceae bacterium | reverse complement strand
GATTCCAGACTAATCCCTGATCTCCTCAAAACTAGTACGGGATTTCCCGTGTTGGCGAAATCCCGTACTTACTTATATGACTTCTTCCATCGTCTGAATATCGATCCCTTGATAATAGTGCTTGACGATTTCTTGATACGTTTTGCCTTCCATCGCCATGCCGTTTGCACCGTATTGGCTCATGCCGACGCCGTGTCCGTAGCCTTTCGTCGTAAAAATGACGTGCTGATCTTTGAGTTCGATCGTAAAGTCATTGGAACGGAGGCCTAGTTTTTCTCGGACTTCTCTTCCGGAAAATGTTTTTCCATTGATTGAAATTTGTTCGATCCGCCCACTTTCCGTCCGCGAAATATTGTCGACGTTTAAGCTGGTAGATGAATTAAGGTCCAATTGGGCAGCCACTTCTTGGATGGAAAGGACCTCCTGCTCTGCAAATTCGGGTGACGCTTCATCCCATGGGCTGGATACACTTTTTAAATAAGGAATTTCGTTTTGCCAATAGTCCTCAGCATTTTCGGTGAATCCATTACTTGTCGAGAAAAATTGCGCGGTGATCGGTGTGCCTTCATAGGTGATGATCTGGCCTTTCGTTTCCTCTACCGCTTCTTGAAGTTTGGCGAATCGCTTGGAGAAATCCACTCCCCAATCTTGGCGCAACTCATCCATATTTTTATAGACTTGATCTTGAATGGTGTCGGTGACGTGATAGTCCTCTCCGTTATTAGTCATCATTTTTTTGACGATATAGGTCCGTGCTGCGAGCGCTTGTGCTTTAATCGCTTCTTTTTCAAAACTCATCGGAATCTCTGAAGCGACGACAAGCGCAACGTATTCTTCTAACGGAACTTCCTCAATTTCTTCTGTTTGGTCACGAAATACCGTAACGATATGTTCATTCGCTTCTGCATCTGTGCTGGTCGTTTGTTCTTGTGATTGGTTTTCCTCTACTTCCGTTGATGCCTCCGCAAAAGGAATGACGAGAATCGTTGGTAAAATTAAAATCACAGAAAGTAAAATGGCGCCTAGTATGAGTGGTACTCTTTTCAATTTCAAATTCCTCCTTTGATTGTTCCGTGAACTACTACTAGTTTTATGCCGGTTAGGAGGTTAATAGAACAAAACTAGAAAATTTATAGATTGGAAATTTTAATATGTTGGGCTGAGGTTGGAGAAGTGTTTAAGGATAAGCCTTGCTAGTGACAAATTAATGAGGATTGGATTTCGTTTGATCGCTTGAACAGGTCTAAAGGACATTTGGTGTTGGCATTGACTTCATTCGGTAGTATAGAGCTTCGCTAGAGGACTTTCCAGCAGAAATTTTCATTTTTTGGGCGTATAGAAAGGTTCTAGAGGACATTCTATCAAAGTTTCGCTTCTGTTCGGGTGGATAGAACCATCCTAAAGGCCATTATAACGAAGTTTCGCTTCTGCTCGGGTGTATAAAAAGGTTCTAGAGGACATTATAGCGAAGTTTCGTTCCTGTTTGGATGTATAGAAGAATCCTAGAGGACGTTCTCGTGAAGTTTCGCTTCTCCTCAGGTATATAGAATCCTCATAAAGGACTTTCCGGCAGAAAATTTCGTCATTCAGGCGTATATGGGGCTTCAAGAGGATTTTTATTATCATGAAACGCAATCTTAAGTGAAAATCCCATTCAAAAAGCCTACCCTAACTTATGAGGTAGGCTCATCATTCAATGATATGATCAGCTTGGTGTGATCTTTTTTGACCATCTTGGTGTGGCCAACGTTTCAAAAATTCATTTAGCTAGATTTTGCAAGGTTATCTTCTTTCGTTGTTTCCTCTACATCGCTAACGCGTTCAATCGTTGCACCTAGTGCGCGTAGCTTTCCTTCGAAGTCGACGTAGCCTCTGTCTAAATGTTTCAGTTCGGTCACGGTTGTGCGACCTTCTGCTACGAGGCCTGCGATAATCAAAGCAGCTGCTGAGCGTAAATCGGTTGCTGCAACTTCAGCTCCTTGAAGATCGACGGGGCCGTTGACGATGGCGCTGCGTCCTTCGATTTTTGTTTCGGCATTCATGCGTCGGAATTCTTCGACGTGCATGAAGCGATTTTCAAATACGGTTTCCGTAATGACACTGGTGCCTTCTGCTTTCATGGCGAGTGTCATGAATTGGGATTGGAGATCCGTCGGGAAACCTGGGTATGGCAATGTTTTAATATCAACTGGTTTCAATCTGTCTGTCGCGATGACCCGTACGGCATCATCTTGCTCTTCGATTTGAATGCCCATTTCCTTCATTTTTGCAATGAGGGAGCGAAGATGACCTGGGATTGCTCCTTCTACAGTAACGTCTCCGCCTGTCAAAGCAGCCGCAACCATGAAGGTTCCTGCTTCGATTCGGTCTGGGATAATGGTGTGTTCGACGCCTCTCAATGAAGGCACACCTTCAATGCGGATGGTTTCGGTACCTGCACCGATTACTTTTCCGCCCATTTGATTAATATAATTAGCTAAATCAACTATTTCAGGTTCTCTTGCACAGTTTTCAATGACTGAGGTACCTTCCGCCAGTGCCGCCGCCATAATGATATTTTCAGTGGCTCCTACACTTGGAAAATCCAAATAAACGCGTGCACCTTTGAGTTTTTCTGGAGCAAAGGCCTCGACGTATCCATTTCCTACATGAATGGTTGCACCCATCGCTTCAAAGCCTTTCAGGTGTTGGTCGATTGGTCTTGAACCGATCGCACAGCCACCCGGCATGGCTACCTTTGCATGACCATACCTGGCCAATAAAGGTCCCAAAACGAGCACGGATGCTCTCATTTTACGAACATATTCAAATGGTGTTTCTGTTCTCAATGTTTCTGATGCGTCGATGTGTAGTGTCCCATCTTCGCTCAATACACTGACATTCATATATCTTAAAACTTCACTAATCGTATCTACATCAGCTAGTGCTGGTACTTGCCTCAGTGTGCTTTTTCCCTCGCTTGCCATGATGCTTGCTGCGATTACAGGTAAAACTGAGTTTTTGGCACCCTCGACTTGAACTTTACCGTTCAGCCGACCGCCACCTGTCACGATGATTTTTTCCACAACATTTCCCTCCGTGTCGATAGTCCGTATGTTATTTAATATTCAATTACGAGGATAGGTGTGCCGATTGTCAGTGTTGTACCGTCTGCCTCTTCACGAATGGATAATTGAATATTAATAGAATTTTCATTGTCATTTAAACTCGAATTGAGTCGATCAGACTTTCCGCCTAATACTTTAAAATTAGGTTCGTTCAGTAAATTTTCGTTATTTATTGCAAAGTCTTCTCGCATTCTATCAAAAAATAAATTACTACTTATATTAGCATTATTTGTCGATTGAAAACAAGAGTAAAAATGTCCATTTTTAAATAGTTCTGTGAACATTGGACTCGTTACTTTCGTTAAGACCGCCTTTTTCGTATCCTCATTCCAAGTTGTACCAGATATCACATAGGTTACTTGGACAGAACTTCGTTGGTCAAAATTGGTTACACTAAACTCTTCGTTGACCATGTTCTTTTTGGGTAGGTCTTTCGAAAACTTTTTTTCAGAAATCATCTTTTCTAACTTTTTTACTTGTGATTGATCTAAATCTGCACGAATGGTAAATTCGAATGAATCAAATTCGATTTGCTTGGCTTCAAAATAATTGCTTAATGTTTGTACGTCTGACTTGAAGTCGTCTATATTCGTAGATTGATAGATTTCGTGATTGGTTAACAGAAATGAAAATAAATAAAAACTGATCAATAATGTTCTCATATTCCCCACCCCTTTTATCTATAGGGTGGGCACGCGTCACCAAGAATAAACGAAACAAATTTCGACTACTTTTTTACCAAAGATAACTTAATTGGCCTGACCAACGAATGAAGTCCAAGAAAAAGTTACTTACAGTAGTACCTATCACAATCGACAAAAAAATAAACAATATTTTGCTTTCCATCTCTCTATTTTTTTTGAAAATACTTTGGATATTGACTGCCTCAAGTGCTTTCCATGCTAATACAATGAAAATCAGATGTGAGATCATACCCGTTATTGCTTGTACGGTTGGTTCGATAAACATTTAGACACCTCTTATCTTTCGATGCCTCCATTCCCTTTCCGAATTAGCTATATTGGGCTAAGTCTAAATGCTGAGCTATTTCACCATTTCCCGGGAAATATCGACATCAAACTTGATACTTGCTTGATTGCTTAATTTTTTTGTTGATTGGTGAATCCGTTTTATGTATATGAGTTTCCGCTGGTTGCTGTTCGTAGGTTGGCTAGATCTGTATTTGGGCTGGTTGTATGTATTGTTTTGTGAAAATCCGCTTATGTATGGCAACCCATGATATGTATTTGGGATTATGAAATTTAGTTGTATTTGTGAAGCTTGTTTGAGTGTTTTATCGAT
>CALGNY010000052.1 GCA_937958375.1 uncultured Bacillaceae bacterium | reverse complement strand
TGCCTGCCTGTCACGCAGGAGGTCGCGGGTTCGAGTCCCGTCCGGACCGCCATTACATAAATGAAGTGAGATGAAACATGTGGAGAACCACATGTTTTTTTAATGCAAAATTTTAATGTTATAGAAGGACACCTATCATCCAAGTAGCAGAAATCGAATTTGCACAACTAATCATGTTATGATGAGAGAAGTAATTTTCGATTATGGCGGTGGTGAAGTGAGAGAGTTTGACTTAATTAACCGAATCAAACCTGCATATTATAAAAATGCTTCTCTGATTAAAGGAATGGGCGACGATGGTGCGGTCATTCAACCTTCAATTGGATATGAGATTGTTATTGCTTCTGATACAATGGTGGAGAATGTTCATTTTTCGTATGACTATATGAGCTTTGAGGATATCGGATATCGTGTGTTGGCAGTCAATTTGAGTGATTTGGCAGCTATGGGGGCTGATCCATTATATTATGCAGTGAATCTTGCAGTGCCATCCAAGTTGACAGAAGAAAACTTGATTCAGCTATATAATGGGATGACAGGGTTGGCGAACCAGTACCAGATGGATTTGATTGGTGGAGATACGGTTACTGCAAATGAATTGGTTATTACGGTAAGTGTATATGGAAGCGTGTTACCTGAACGCCGGCGCTTGCGTAGTTATGCCAAACCAGGAGACGTCGTTTTTGTTACGGGAAATTTGGGTGAGGCTGCCTTTGGATTTGATCGATTAAACGATAATTATTCATTAAGCGATTATTTTGCGACTCGGCATAAACGACCCGTTCCTAGAAATCGATTTACAGAGATGACAAATCAAATCACACGGATGGCTTTGAATGATATCAGTGATGGTTTAGCGAGTGAATTGAACGAACTAGCTGAATCATCCAACGTGAATATCGAAGTAAATTGGGAGCAGCTACCCGTCCATCAACAGATGAAAAACATACATTATGACCGATTAAAGACGTATGTCTTGTCAAGTGGGGAAGACTTTGAATTAGTCGGGGCTTGTTCACCTGTTGAGTGGAAGAAATTAGTGGATTTATGCGCTGATGAAATCCAATTGACTCAGATTGGAAAAGTGACAGAGTCAACAACTAGTCCCAGTGTATTTTTACAGGAGAATGATCGGAAAACAATCCTGAAGAAAAGCGGTTATTCCCATGGTTAAACTGAAGTAGGTGATGAAATGGATTTAACGATAAACGCCGAAAATGAGCAACAAACAATGGAACTTGGCGAAAAGTTAGGTGAGATCGTTAAGGCTAATCAGGTCATTACATTAAATGGTGGCTTGGGAGCAGGAAAAACGACGTTCACAAAAGGTTTGGCGAAGGGTTTAGAAATCAAGCGTACAGTCAATAGTCCAACTTATACAATCGTTAAAGAGTATAAAGGAAGACTTCCTCTTTTTCATATGGATGTTTACCGACTAGGCGAAGATGAGGAAGATATCGGCTTTGATGAGTATTTTTCAAACAATGGTGTTTCGGTCATTGAATGGGCGGAAAACATCAAAGCCTTTCTTCCATCGGATCGGTTGGACATTTATATCGAGAAGATCAATGATCAACAAAGACAGATTCACTTTTCTGCAGAGGGACAAGCCTATGAAAAATTAATCGAGGAGCTTCAACCATGAACATTTTGGCGATTGATACATCGAATCAACCAATGAGCATTGCGATATATGAAGATCATAAACCTCTCGGTGAATTGACGTGGAACGTGAAACGAACTCATTCCGTCCAATTGATGCCTTCGATTCAATATATATTAAACGAAGTGAAATTGAATCCAAACGATTTGGATAAGATCATTGTTGCGAACGGTCCGGGCTCTTACACGGGTTTGCGAATAGGTATGACAACTGCCAAAACGTTAGCGTGGACCTTGAAGATTCCGCTGGTCATGATCTCAAGCCTCGAGTTGTTGGCAGCAAACGTCATCTATTCAAATGGGTTGGTTTGTCCTTTTTTTGATGCCAGAAGAGGGAACGTATTCACTGGCTTGTATCGAGCGAATATGGGTAATTTAACGGTTGAAGAAAGTGACACGAACGTTTCGATGGACGAGTGGTTGACACACTTACAGACATACGATGAACCGATCATGTTTGTAAGCTCGACGGCACATCAGTTAAAAGAGGTCGTCAATCAGAAATTGGGGGACCAGGCGAAATGGGTGGAAGGACATTTTTCGATGCCTCACGCTGGACAACTTGTTTTGCTCGGTAAAGATCGTGATGGTGTCGACGTCCACACAGCAAGCCCGAATTACCACCGACTGGTTGAAGCTGAGGCAAAATGGCGTGAAAAAAAGAAGAATGGCAATGGATGAACTTACGATTCGGTGGATGACGGTTGAAGATATCGATGAGGTCATGACCGTTGAACACACTTCTTTCAGTTCGCCTTGGAAAAAAGAAGATATTCTGCATGACTTGGTCGAAAATCCGTTTTCTGATTATCTGGTCGTTGAAAAGAATAATCAAGTGATTGGTTATTGTGGAGCATGGACAGTCGTCGAATCGGCACAAATCACGAACATCGCGATTTTACCGAGTGAACGGGGAAACCGGTATGGTGAGCGATTATTCAACCGGATGATTCGGTGGCTAAAGCTGAAAGATGCGAAGGAATTATCTTTGGAAGTTCGTGAATCCAATGTCGCTGCACAGCGATTATATGAACGTTTCGGCATGAAAGCTGTCGGAAAACGAAAAAATTATTATCGGGACAATGGTGAAGATGCCATTGTCATGTGGGTGGAGTTATCATGAACAACGAAAAAATTTTAGCGATTGAAACAAGTTGCGATGAGACTGCAGCGGCTGTCGTGGAAGGCGGCAATAAATTGCTGTCGAATGTTGTAGCTACGCAGATGGATATTCATGAAAAGTTTGGTGGGGTCGTTCCGGAGTTAGCCTCCAGGCATCATATCGAGCAAATAACGATTGTCATTGAAGAGGCGCTTAATCAGGCCGAGGTGACGATGGAAGAGATTGATGCCGTAGCCGTGACGGAAGGGCCTGGACTTGTCGGAGCGTTGTTGATCGGTGTGAATGCTGCTAAAACACTGGCATTTGCACATCAAAAGCCACTCATTGGCGTCCATCATATTGCTGGGCATATTTATGCGAATCGGTTTGATGGAGAATTTGATTTTCCATTATTGAGTTTGGTCGTATCTGGCGGACATACCGAATTGATTCTCATGAAAGAGCACGGCCAGTATGAAATTATCGGGGAAACGAGAGATGACGCGGCGGGAGAAGCCTATGATAAAATTGCTAAAGCATTGGAATTGCCTTATCCAGGAGGACCTGTGATTGATCGGCTGGCCCAAGAAGGTGAAGATGTTTATGATTTTCCGCGTTCTTGGTTGGAGGAAGATTCTTTTGATTTTAGCTTCAGTGGTTTGAAGACTGCCGTAGTCAACCAAATTCACAATTTGAAGCAAAAAAACGAGCCGATTCATAAGGAAAACATCGCTGCATCGTTTCAAGCGAGCGTAGTTGATGTATTAGTCGAGAAAACTTATCGTGCGGCAAAGCAATGCGGCGTCAATCAATTGATAGTAGCTGGAGGCGTATCCGCTAATCAAAGTTTACGAAAAGCGATTGAGGAGCAATTTCAGAATTCCGGAATTGACGTATCTGTTCCACCGCTTTATTTATGTACAGACAATGCAGCAATGATCGGTGCAGCTGCGTCTATTTTATATCGAGAAAATCAGTTTACGAGCATGGATTTAAATGCAAATCCAGGTTTGATGATTGAATCGTAATTGTCCACAGCTATCCACAAGCTGTGGGCATTTTTCTTATTGTCCAGTTTGACGGGCTTCGAACTGAACGGTCGTTTGGGATAAAAATGTGAATAAATGAATTCTTGTCTGTGGATAATGTGGATAAGTCTGTGTGTGACTGACTGTAAACACAATATACCTGTGGATAAAGCTGTTGATTTTTAAAAAATGATCAGAGGTCTGGCAGAAATAACCAATGAATCATTAGTGACTCTTTTCGGATGAATTATGTTATAATAACTATCGTGATAATCTACTACCAAGAGGGGGATAAACAAAATGAAGAAAAATATTCTATTCTTAGCATTAATGTTATCGCTTTCATTAATCTTGGCTGCTTGTGGCGGCGGGGACGATGAAGGATCTGGAGACAATGGCGGTGACGGAGGTAATGGTGAAGGATTGGATACCAACATTGCAACGATTGCAACAGGTGGTTCATCCGGACCTTATAACATCATTGCAACGACGCTAGCTGAAATTTATTCATCGGATCTAAATGTAAACTCAAAAACACAAACAACAGGGGCTTCTGTTGAAAACCTCAACTTGTTGAAAGAAGAAAAAGTTGAAATGGCATTTGTAATGAGTGACGCATTGAGTCAAGGAATTGAAGGTATCGAAAGTTTTGACGAACCTATTGAAAACGTTCAACAAATCGCAACATTGTATCCAAACTATGTACAAGTTGTAACGACTGAAGATACAGGAATTGAAACGTTAAGTGACTTAGAAGGTAAGCGTGTTGCGGTTGGTGACCAAAACTCAGGTGTTGAAATCACTTCCCGTACATTATTGGAAGGTCACGGAATCACATATGATGACATCGAAGTTGACTACTTAGGGTATGCAGAAGCAGCTGACGGACTACGTTCAGGACAAATTGATGCAGCGTTCCTGACTAGTGGTTTGCCGAACTCTTCCGTATTGGAACTTGCAGAGTCTGTTGATCTAAAAATGGTTACGATTGAAGCAGAAAAAGTAGAAGAAATTGCTCAAGACAAAGACTACTTTGTGGCCATTGATATTCCTGCAGATACTTACAATAACGAGGAGCCAATTCCTACAGCAGCGATTATGAATGCTTTAGTCGTTCGCTCTGACTTGAGTGAAGATGATGTTTACGAATTGACGAAAACACTATTTGATAATCTAGATCAATTAGAAAACTCTCACCAAGCAGCGTCTGATATTAACCTAGAAGATGCTCAAGAAGGAATGGTAGCACCTATTCACCCAGGAGCAGAACGTTACTACAATGAACAGTAAGTGGTTGATGAGGGGCGCAATCATTTTGTTGCCCCTCATTTTTCTTTTTATTTTCATCAGAATACCAGTCATCCAATTGGAAACAGAAGATGGGGTATACTATTTGACTGATGAAAAATTTACGATCACGTGGGTCCATTCGGTTGAAAAGGAACCATGGTATGAAGTATATGAGAGAAAAGAAGACCAGCTGATTTTGACCGAAACCTATTTTAAAACATTTGGTGCCGGCGTCCCTTCCAATGGGGATGTTCATCAAAAAAATGATGGGTTTGTGCATATGGAAGTCAACCGGACGATGGAAGCGTTGAATCTCGTTGTCTCAGAAAATGTACAAACAACCATGATTACAGAAGACGAAGATATTGAGCTTTATAAGATGGTGGAACCCTATACAGAGGTTCGTTTTTCGATCGAGAAGCTATATCTTTGGAACTTATTTGGAGGGGAGTTTCTATGAGTGACAAGGACGTAAATCCAGTTTCCGTCGATGTAGAGGGAAACACACCGGAAGATGCCAACAAAGAAATTCTCGAAAAATACGACCGTGAATCAAAAACCAGAAATTTTGATAATAGAAAGCTGTTAGCATGGATTGTTGCAATTGTAGCGATTGCTTATTCCATTTATCATTTGTGGATACAATTCAATCCAATTCCAGCATTACAACAGCGTTCGGTTCACGTGGCCGTCGGGTTGGCATTGATTTTCTTGATTTATCCTACATTTTCAAAACAGAACCGAACGAAGATTCCTTTTTATGATTGGATTTTCTTCGGACTAAGTTTCTTCACGGCAATTTACATTATTATGGAATATACCGCAATCGTAACGGAGCGTGGGGGTATTCCGAACAATATGGATATCGCTGTCGGAATTCTGGCCGTACTTCTTGTCTTGGAAGCGGCTCGCCGTGTGACAGGTTTGATTTTGCCGATTGTGGCATTAGTCTTTTTGGCATATCCATTTTTCAGTCACATGGATTTCTTACCGATGCGTTTGATTACACGCGAATTTGATTTAGGAGATATATTTGGTCAATTATATTTGAAAACGGAAGGACTTTATTCAACGGCCATCGGCGCTTCCGTTAACTACATCTTCCTATTTATTCTATTCGGTGCGTTCCTGACGAAATCAGGGCTTGGACAATTCTTTAATGATATTGCGATGGCTCTAGCAGGGCATCGACAAGGTGGACCAGCGAAGGTTGCTGTTGTATCCAGTGGTTTCATGGGAAGTATCAACGGTGCTGCGGTCGCGAACGTAGTAAGTACCGGTTCATTTACCATCCCATTGATGAAAAAAATCGGCTACAGCAAAAACTTCGCAGGTGCCGTAGAAGCGAGTGCTTCGGTTGGTGGCCAAGTATTGCCGCCAATCATGGGGGCGAGTGCCTTTATTATGGCCGAGACAACTGGGATTAACTATGGCGTCATCGCTTTGGCGGCATTAGTACCAGCTGTGCTATATTATTTAGCGGTCATCATGCAGGTCCATTACCGTGCAGGTAAGCGGGATCTTCGTGGGATTCCGAAGGCTGATTTGCCTCGCGTAAAAGAAGTCATGAAAGAACGAGGTCACTTATTGATCCCGATTGTTGTCTTGATCGGTTTGTTATTCCAAAACATGCCTGTCGGTCACGCAGCATTCTGGACGATTGTAACGACGGTCGTTGTTGCCTCTTTCAGAAAAACAACACGTATGTCGATCAATGATATTCTGGAAGCCCTATCGATGGGTGCCCGTCAGTCACTTGCTGTTGTCATTGCCTGTGCGGTTGTCGGGATCATTATCGGTGTTGTTAGCTTAACAAGCTTCGGTACGGTCATGACATCTTCTATCCAAAGCTTAGGAGCAGGTTCTTTATTCTTGACCTTGTTCTTTACAATGCTTGCATCCATGATCTTAGGTATGGGTCTACCGTCCATACCTGCGTATATCATTACAGCGACAATGGCAGCACCAGCATTGGCTGAATTCGGTGTACCTGTATTGGTTGCACACATGTTTGTGTTCTACTTCGGTATTTTCGCAAACGTCACGCCTCCTGTTGCGTTAGCTGCGTTCGCTGGAGCAGGGGTCTCAGGCGGAAACCCGATGTATACCGGTTTCCAAGCATTGAAGCTATCGTTGGCTGGGTTCATCATCCCATATTTGTTCGTCTTCGAACCATCTTTATTGATGATCAATCCAGAAGGCTTAGCAACGAATGCAACGGAATTCCCATTAGCCGATGTCGGTGATATTGTGCTGAATGTCAGTACGGCAGTCGTCGGTATCATTGCGTTGAGTGCAGCACTTGAAGGATATTTCCGAACACACCTAAATGTCGTTCTGCGATTACTTTTATTGGCTGCCGCGCTATTCTCAGTTGTACCTGGTTTGACATCCGATATTATCGGACTATCTGTCATCCTAGTCATCTTCATCATCAACTTCATGACAGATCGAAAAGAAAAAGCCCAAACAGCCTAATGAACATAAAGAAACCGGATGCGAACGCATCCGGTTTTTATTTGACATGGTTAGGGCAGTAGGGCGAACTGTGCAACTTGGAGGGCGAACCGTGCAACTTGGAGGGCGAACCGTGCA
>CALGNY010000051.1 GCA_937958375.1 uncultured Bacillaceae bacterium | reverse complement strand
AAATCATTTGCCGAAAAACATGGCATACCTAGAGCTTACGGATCATACGAAGAATTGTTGAGAGATCCGGAAATTGATGCCGTTTACATCCCGCTTCCAAACCATCTTCATTCCAAGTGGGTAAAAATTGCGGCTGAACATGGAAAACATATTTTGTGTGAGAAACCGGCTTCATTATCAGCAGCAGAAACAAAAGACATGATAGACGTGTGTAACCACTATAATGTTTTATTTATGGAAGCGCTCATGTACCAGTTTCACCCCCAACACCTGCGTGTCAAAGAGATGATCGCAGATGGGATGATTGGTGATGTTATCACAATGCGCTCATCTTTCACATTCATGCTCCAAAAAAAAGAAGGCAACTTTCGTTTGAATGCACGAACTCAAGGAGGCGGAAGTCTATATGACATTGGTGTTTATTGCATCCACGCCATTCGCGCTATTCTAGGGGAGCCAACAAACGTATACTGTGAGGCCTCTTTAGATGAATCCGCGGATGCAGATTGGTCAGCAGTAGCTATTCTACAGTTTGAAAATGGAAAGAGAGCTCATTTTGACTGTGGAATGAATGCTTCCACCCGTAACGAATATGAAATCGTTGGCACGAGAGGGACGATTCGTGTACCTAAAGCATTTATACCACAAAAGGACGGGAAAGGCATCATCGAGATAATTGACCCCGATGGAAACATTCAGAAAGAAACGTGTATAGGAAACTACTACAAGATTGGTGTAGAAAATTTTTCAAACAGCCTTTTAGAAAATAAATCACTCGTATATAAACCGGATAGCAGCATACACAATATGAGCGTGCTAGATGCCTGTTTCGCCTCAATCGAGAAAAATAGTACAGTGCCGGTGGTACATCTAAGAAAACTTTAAAATATTTTGGGGTGATATAGTGAAAAAGACTTCCGTTGGTATTATTGGTGCAGGGAAAATTGGGAAGCTGCACATAAATAATTTGGTAACAATGAATGAGGTGAATATTCGGGCGATTTCTGATGTGTATATTGATCAAATGTCGGACTGGGTGAATACACTAGATGTTAAGTATACAACGAAAAATTACATGGAAATTGTGAACGATCCAGATATTGACGCGATTCTTGTATGTACACCGACAAAGTTGCATTCAGAAATTGTTATTGCCGCAGCGGAAAAGAAGAAGCATATTTTTTGTGAAAAACCGATTAGCTTCAATCTCGAAGATTCATTAAAAGTATTAGATGCTGTTAAAAAAGCTGGCGTGATTATGCAAGTCGGTTTTGTAAGGCGCTTTGACCGCAACTTTAGGCAAGTGCACGAGATAGTTAAGTCCGGTAAAATCGGTACACCACATATTATTCATATTTTCTCTAGGGATCCTGAACCAGCACCGAGGAAATATGTTCGGCACTCTGGTGGAATGCCGTTTGATATGACGATTCATGACTTTGATATGATTCGTTATTTAACACAGTTTGAAGTAGAAGAAGTATACGCCCAAGGTTCTGTACTTATCGATCCATTTTTTGAAGAGTGTAATGATGTTGACACTGCAGTATTCACGTTAAGATTCACCAATGGCGCAATCGGTGTTGTTGATAACAGCCGCCGAGCAGAATACGGCTACGATCAACGCGTCGAAGTATTCGGATCGAAAGGATCGGTCAGCATTAAAAATGACACAAATCACACAGTGGAAGTTATAACAAAGGACGGCACTTTATCTGATAAGCCAAAATGGTTTTATCTCGAACGATACAATGACGCATTCAAAGAAGAATTACGTTCTTTCTTAAATTGTGTAACGACAGGGACAGAACCTACAGTGAGTGCTTATGACGGTCTTCAGGCGGAATTGCTCGCGCATGCAGCAACCATATCCTTACAAGAAAAACGGCCAGTGAAAATCCAAGAAGTGTTGAAACAAACAGACCTGCGCTTAAGAGATCATTAAAAAAGGGCCTAGCCTGTCCAGCTTTTCCCACAGCTTCTCTAGTCACGTTCTTCCGCATACGGGCATGCGTCTCGCCATCCATCTGTTTTACTTTATTTTCAGGTTTTTGCGCACTTTTTGTACAGTCCACGGAACGACTAAAGCTCCTGGACCTTTTTGAATTTGCGTAGCCTTCCATGCTCAACGTTTTGATCTGCTCGAGGTGTTTACCATCAAAAGGCCAATAATCACTTTGAGGTCTACGTGTGATCCTTTAAAAATCTGTCGGCTTTTTCCCCTTCGAAAGCTTCTTGTCGTGTTGAAAACCCGAGTTCGACAGTTGGTAGATACACAAAACTCTGCGATCCTAGATGGCTCAAGGGATTAGGTGACTTGTGGATAACTTCGTGTAGTGTCTACCGATTTTCAGGGGCATTCGGCGAAATATCCCATTTTTTTGGGGGTTCATCTAAATTCAGGGCTGAAACAATCACCTTTTGTTCCGGTGTTAATTCCGTTCGTTGTTGGATGGTTCCGTCTGGATGTCGGTAGGTAATGACATGCATTTCCTGAAGTATGGATCGCACATTGCGCCACGTCTTTCCCGTTTGGTTTTCGACGACCCGAATGAGCATCAACGCCAACCAACACAACAGCACATGCGCGCGAATCCGCTCTTCTTTGCGATGGTAAACAGGACGGAGATCCAGAGACGACTTCAATGTTCTAAAAGCGACTTCCACATTCAGCAATTGCTTGTACCCTAAGGCCACGTCTTCCGTCGGCAGCATGTCGTCCGACGTTCGAAGTAAATATTTACCGTCAAGCCGTTCCATCGCTTTGATGGCCGGTCGATCCAAACGGAGATTACCGTGTTTATCGACCTTTAGGTAACGTTTGTAGGTCGGATGACTGACCAAGCGGCAGTGCGCCTTCGTATGCGCCTCGCCGTCCAGTTCCTTGAGCCGTGACAGTTCTTCCTGCAGGTGAGCCAGATGAGTGTCCCGTTTAGCCGCATCACGCCGTGCTTCCTCAGGATTCCGGACCAGCACATAACGTGTTCGTGCTTCGCCAACACCGACAACGACTTCTTTCACTTCGAGGTTGTCGCAAACCTTTTTAAATCGCCCCGGGCTGGATAGCGCTTGTTCCACCTCGCGTTTTCCTGAGGACAGTTTCTCACCGGCAATGTAGTGCCCTCCGGTGCGTTGCAAATACCGCAGATTGTCATCGGAGGCAAAGCCGCGATCCACAACCGTAATGACACGGCCGAGTTTCCACCCGACGAGATCTTGTTTGACTTCCGGTATCACCGTCATATCCGACGTGTTCCCCGGTCACACCCAGCATCGGATCGGAATCCCCTCCCGCGTAACGGCAAACCCGATGACCGCCTGAGGTAAATCCGGCCGATGATCTTTGGAAAAGCCTTGCCGTCGAAACGTATCCTCATCGGACTCTTCGGTTTCAAAATAGGTCGAGGTCGTATCAAAGAAGAGCACATCCACTTCCAGGTTTAACAAACTGGCAACCGCCTGGAACACTTCGTGTTGAATGCTCTCTTCAGACTCCAACAGGAAATCCATCGCGCGGTATCCGTGTTGAACATTGAAGGCCGGGAGATCAGGGACGACAACGCTACGTGCGACCCAGTCTTCCACAGCTAACTTGCTACTCGGTTCAAGGGCTCGGTTTGCGACCATGGCAAACAGAGCGCGTTCCACCGGAGCACGAAAGCCTCGATCCCGAAGCCGACGCGTGATCGCCGTGCGAATCCCAAGCTTTTGCCAGAGTTGATCCAGTAACCAAGTCCCGCCGACAGACCGACTTGAGATCAACTTAAGGGCGGGGGCAGTGTCAACACCAATTGAAAATTCCCCAAAAATAACGTTTTAAAATTCCCCAGTTTC
>CALGNY010000050.1 GCA_937958375.1 uncultured Bacillaceae bacterium | reverse complement strand
ATCACCAAAACCAACCTCTAAGCCGGACGCTTTCATATAGATCGGTATACATCAGGTTCGCTTCAAATAATTGAAAGTAGTTTTCTTCAAATCGCTGGACCAGTGCTTTATTCGCTTTACCATCAAATTGATGTTCAATCTGGCCCATGATTTCACGGTGTTTTTTGGAAAGTGGTTTGATGTCGTAGCTATGTTCCAGCTGTGCTTTCAATTCATCGACTGCAGCATCCAACTCAGAACGGATATACTCTTTCATCATTTCTTTTTGTCTTCTCGTTTCTAAGTATTCCTCCCACCAATCAACGACTTCTTGCATACGAACACCACCTATGAAATTTTAATTGAATTGTAGCCATTGGGCTAACAATTGATCGGCCTCTTCAAAATTGTTACCCATTTTCTTCATATGATGAGCGATTTCCCTTGTGTCTTGAGAAGAGGAACCTAAAAAGTCGAGCAAATCCTCCACCTTCTCCAAATCTACTAATTGAGGGGAACCATCCGGATGAACTGACGTCAACTCGCGAAAAATTTCTTCCACATGAGAAGCCTGTAATTGATCGTAATTTCCACTTCCAGCCACACGCATATATCGATTCTTGATCTCGTTCATTTTGGATACATAATCGTCTAGAAAAGTAGATAGCGCTCGGCGGGTGGAATCGATTCGATCTCCGCTATTTTCAATATCACTAGCATAACCTTTCATTAAAGCGGATTGAATTCGAATGTGAAAATCGTGGACTCCCTGGTTTTTTAACGCTAATGGCGACATCGTCAATTGCCCCTGAATCATTTCGTCATATAAGACACTAGCTAGAAAATAACCATCGTCATTGTAGAGCGATTGATCTGTAAAGTTGACAATGCCATGATTATCAAGCCCTTTGCCACCTTGGGCAGGGTCTTCCATATAATATTGAGAGCCAATCGAATGTTCATAATACGTACCGACCAAATCATCTGGGTACGTATATGAAATAATGTTATCTTTATACTCTCCATTCAATGCACGTTGTTGGTCTTCTTCTGATAATAGATCGAATACATCGGCTGCAGCGAACGTAATGGCATGCGAATCATACTTTACGGCATAAAACTCAGCCAACCCACCGCCTAAAGAATGTCCCACAAACGTAATTTGGTCGGGTCCATGCTTTTCAACATATTTACTGACGACTTCATCAGCTTCAGTAAATTGGTTTTCATTCAGATAACTTATCGTACCGTCACTTGGGTTAAATTGTGCTTTTCCGCTGGCAATTGCCGCGTCTTGGGCGGGAGAACCGGTATATTTTGTTTTTCCGTATTCTTTTTTGGTATAATTTGAATCACCAAAGATGATTCCGTTAATGTCTTCCTTTACATCTTTAAAAAATTCATCATATCCTGTTTTGGTTTCATAAACGATTTTTCCATCTCTGATCTCTGCACCACCGCCAGCACCTGAAAGTCTAGCATCTTGAGAAGGGGAACCTACATATTCCTGTTCGACCTCAACCGTTTTTGGCATCTCGGTTCCTCGAAAACTAATGACGATCTCTTCCGTTTCAGGATTTTCTAATACATAACCTCTTAGACCCGTATCTTCATCAATGATGTCGTCGATTTTGTTCCAGGTAATTCCTTCTCCAACTTGGATGTTTACAGATTCAATGTTGTCTTTATAAGTTTGCGCAGAGATAATACTAGCTTCATGATCTGAAATGTTAGACGAAGAAAAACTCATACATCCCATCCTTTTCAAATTATTGGAGGCGAGTATTTTGAAAGTATTGAAAATAAGTATTATTCCACTTTTATTCGTCATTATACTATTAGGAGGTTGCCAAGTGAATCAAAATGGTGAATTCAATGAAGAAAACATTCGTGAAATTCACGAGTCAGTGAAGGATTATCTATCGAGTGAATACGATGACGTCAAAAGTATTGAATTAGAGAATCCCTACAGAGGTGAAATGGGGAGTATTTTCGTAGATGGGACGATTAATGGGGAGCGAAATTTCAGTGCTACATTAAACGAAGACTATTCAGTGTCCTCCGTTGCATTTATAAGTGATTGAACTTTTTTTTATTCACCGGCCCAGTAACATGGAGGTAGTCAATTGAAGATTAAAGTGGCTTCTATATTGATCATTCTTTTTTGGGTAGTTGGTTGTGTCGGGAACGAAGAAGACTTCGATCAGCACGCACTGGCAAAAATGGAAGAATCAGCGGAAAACTTTATCAGAGAATATTATGATGGAATTGAATCTGTGGAACTGACAGAGCCATACAGAAATGAAACGAATACGATCAAGGCAAGAGGATTAGTGAATGGAGAATATTCATTTACCATCACGTTCAATGAGGATTATACCGTATCAGGGATTGGGGAGGGTGAAGATTTTCCTAAATTAAAAACAGATAAATAACATGGGATACTTATGCGGAGTAATGTAAGCTATTTAGCTTAACATAGGGGGGCTCAATTTGGGAAAGGCATTCACAAAATTATTCATACCAATAGTAATCCTGGTGATCAGTGTTGGTTGTGGGATGACTGAAAATGATTCATTCAAAGACGAATCCATTTTAAAAATGAAAAAGTCTGCTGAAGAATATATATTCAATAACTATGAAGGTATAAAAAAAGTAGAAGTAGAAGAGCCTTTTCGAAATGAAATGGGAGCAATCAAGGTAGAGGGCCTCGTGAATGGAAGGTATAAATTTAGAGTGACAGTGAATGAAGACTTCACCATTTCAGGAATAAGTAAAAGTGAAGGATTCCCTGATCGAAAAGAATAATTGAATGATCTTTGTAAAAGACTAGATGGAAGTATTTGATCTCGTTCTAAATATGGAATCAGAGTTGAATTACACAGTGGAAGCAAAGAATAGATCGTTTTAAACTTTTGACGAATCCTGTCGATATATTAATTATAAAGGAAAATCATATAGTAAAATGAAACATTTTCCGCTATACTAAATATATACAAGAGAATCTAAATACATAGAGGACGGAAATATCCCGTGACATACACAGACGTAATCACACCAGTCAAACAACTAAATATTTATCATGTATTTCAACCGATCATCAATTTGTCGAACGAAGAGGTTGTCGGATTCGAGGCCTTAATCCGTTCAGAAGAAATACCGAATCCTGAAGTCCTTTTTCAAAAAGCATCTGAAGAAGGTACTTTATATGACTTGGATATGTTGTCGATTCAGCTTGCATGTGAGACATTCCAAAAAGAGTGTCTTGAATTATCCATTCACAATTCTGTGCTGTTTATAAATATCTTTCCATCCACGCTTAACCATCCTCAATTTTTTGACGAATTTATTGAGATTTTTGAGAGCGCAGGGATGGGTTTTGACCAGGTTGTTGTGGAGATTAATGAAAAAGAGAAAATCAATCTTTTTCAGTTGAACGATCGTATTCAGCAACTGAGACAAGTAGGATTCAGAATTGCATTGGATGATTTGGGTAAAGGGAATAGTTTGATCAATAGTCTTGAAATCGAAACGCATATCGCTAAAATCGACCGTTATTATGCATTGAATTTAACGGATTCAACGAAAAAGAGAATATTTATCCAAACGATTATGGAATCTTTTCCGAATGATATTTTTGTTGTGTTGGAAGGAATCGAGACTGAAGAAGATTTAATTGTGGCGAAGGAATTGGGCGTTCATTATGCACAAGGGTATTACATAGGCCGACCGGGTCCACTAAGTGATTTTGTAGCGGAAGATTAATGTTTTAACGTTCAGCACCTTGGGGAGATTCAAGGTGTTTTTTCATAGTTTCAGAAATCATTCAAATTTTCAAAAGGTGGAATATGTTATATTAGAGGTAGAAGTTCGGATGAAAGACTGGAGGTTTCTTGAATGGTCTATATCTTAATTATTACGATGGTTATTACAATTATTGCACTCATTATGACAATCCAGATCGGCAACCAAGGGAAAAAGGAAGAATACAACGTCAACAAAAGTTTCACTAGCCTTTCAATCATGTATATGATTTTGATTCCAGTCATCATTATATTCGGTATTGTTGGTTGGTACATGTTTCTTTAATATTATTTAATCGAAGGAAACCCTAAGTTGAGCAGAAGCCAGCTTAGGGTTTTTTGTCAATTGAAAGTATGTGAGCATTTCCATTGATAGCTTATTAAAAATAACCTAATATATATTTGTAAGTTAAATATAGAAAAAGGATGGATGAATGATTATGGCTAAAGTAGGTATCGTACTAGGGAGTATCAGAAAAGATTCATTTTCAGAACAACTAGCAAACAATCTAGTGGAAAGATTTCCACAAGGGCTAGAAGCGGAATTTATTGAAGTTGGCCATTTGCCACTTTATAATCAAGATTTTGACGAAAATAGTCCGGAAGCGTACACTAACTTTCGAAATCAAATAAAAGAATTAGATGCAGTCGTATTTGTTACACCTGAACATAACCGTTCCGTGCCTGCTGCATTGAAAAACGCATTAGATGTTGGTTCACGTCCCTTTGGATCTAATGTTTGGGATGGTAAGCCTGCATTAATTGTGAGTCATTCACCAAGTAATTTAAGTGGATTCGGTGCGAACCATCACTTGCGTCAAGTTCTAACGTTCTTGAACATGCCGGTAGTACAGCAGCCTGAAGTCTATATTGCAAATGTGCATGAACTACTTGATGAAAACGGAAAAATTACAAATGAAGATACCGTCAACTTTTTACAGTCAGTCGCTGATGCGTTTGACGGCTTTATTAAAAAACATCAATAATTGGTTGAATGAAATACCAGCCGGGAAGCTCCATTGCTTTTCTGCTGGTATTTTTTTGCTGTATTTCGTTCCATTCATTTTTTAAATTCATTCCCAGATTCTCTTTACGATATAAGTGTCATTTTCTTTTTTTACCTCATAAACATCGGGTTTCGATAATTTCGTCCAATCGATAATTTCTTTCGCGCCATTCAGTTTGATCAATAACAATGCCATTGTATTCCGATGAGTAGACAGAATGGTACCATCCTGTGCTGCTTCCAGTACCTCCATTCCTCTGGCTGCTATTTTACGGCTTGATTCCCCATCAACCATTTTCAGGTCTTGATCCTTCAAGGTATCTTCAATGCGATCCAACCAATCTTTTAGATCTTTTGACATCAATTTGTGTTCGGACAATCGATCATCAATTTTGATCTGTTTTCCGAGGTTGTTCGCTAATGGTTGAACAGATTGAATGGCCCTTTTCATGGGGCTTGAGATGATTTGCTTAATATTCCGGTCTTTAAAGAAGGAAATAAGCTCACGTGCCTGTTCTTGACCTTTTTCAGTCAGTTCCGCTTTCGATTCTTTCCCAGTCGCTTGACAATGCCTGACTAGATAGACTGTTTTATTCATGGTTCCGCTCCTCATTGTTATTGTCTCTGGATGGTTCAACTCGTTATATTTATTGGATTTTCATTTTTAAATTATTCAACAAAAAATTCATTAACCGCCTTGGAATCTCTATTTTGGTCGAACATATTTGTTCATCGAAAGGGGGAGAATATCTGTTAATGTCAATTCCGTGAGGTGTATACAACTATGCCAATGTTGGATGTAAAAGATAGTAGCTTGTTTTTTCATGTAAAAGGTGAAGGAATTCCGATTGTATTTATTCATCCTCCAGTTCTTACGGGAATGAATTTTCTATATCAGGTTGAAAAATTATCGAACGTATTTAAAGTCATCACATTTGATATTAGAGGTCATGGAAGGAGCCAGGTTTCAAAACAGCCATTAACCTATTCATTGATTGCGGAAGACACCAAATCCCTTTTGGATCATTTAGATATTAACAGGCATTCGTTTGTGGTTATTCAACAGGTGGATCCATCGCATTGGAATTTGTTTTGAATCACCCAGACCGTTGTTTTGGAGGGGTACTTATAAGCGGAATGTCTGAAGTTAGGGAAGGATATTTAAAGAGAAAAATTTCATTGGGGATGTCAGTGGCGAAGAGAAGGGCAGTACCAATTCTTGCTACCTCCATCTCTTGGACCAATTCAAATTCACGAAAGGTATTCATGAAGTTGCTGAAAGAAGCGATGAGGGGAAATGCAAGAAATATTGAGGAGTATTACCGCTATAGTAAGGATTATAATTGTACACAGCAGCTCGATCAGATCAAGCTTCCTATGCTATTGGTTTTTGGTGAAAAGGATAAATTATTTTACGAACATGCAAAGTTATTACATGAAAAATTGCCATCTAGTGAGTTATCGTTCGAGTGCGATTGCTATGCCAATTGGTTCCATAGTTGGTGGTTATGTTGCTAGTGTA
>CALGNY010000049.1 GCA_937958375.1 uncultured Bacillaceae bacterium | reverse complement strand
TTCGACACTTGGCCGTCCTGGCCGTCGAAGTAAAAAACCTTTCACCTCTTACTTTAACCTACAAGTAAGGGGCGAAAGGTTCGGCTTCCGCGGTGCCACCCTTTATTGCCGTTACCTCACGATAACAGCCTCAGCTGGTTCAAGACCAGTACGATAACGGTGTCACCGGATAGACCTACTCCATCTTTCAGACTATCAACTCCATAGTGCTCCGGTACAAGGAGAATCACCGGTTTGCAGCGACCACCGGCTCTCTGCAGATTCATGCCAGGTACCTCTCTATATCATCGTCGTCTGTTATTCATGCAATTTTGAACTTACTTTAACATGCATTGTGCGCGACGTCAATCCTATTCACGAACATTTTTAGCTTTTTTCTTGAAAACGTGCGATACTTTCGTCGAGCAGCTGGTTCGCTTTTTGGACACCTACCCAGCCTTTAATCATTGTTTCCTTATTTTCCAGGTCTTTGTAAACTTGAAAGAAATGTTCAATTTCTTTCAACACATGCGGGGCGACGTCATCGAGCGTTTTGACAGTATCCCAGCGGGGATCGTCGACAGGTACGGCGAGCAGTTTCTCATCTTCACCTTTGTCATCGGACATGATCAATACGCCGATCACTCGGGAACGAATGACACAGCCGGGAAACGTTGGCAATGTTGTCAAAACCAGTATATCTAGTGGATCACCGTCAAGGGCCAAAGTGTTTTCAATATATCCGTATTCCGTTGGATAATGCATTGGGGAGTAGAGTACACGGTCAAGATAGAAACGGCCGGATTTTTCATCATATTCGTATTTGTTCTGACTTCCTGCAGGGATTTCGATCAATGCGTCTACGACACGGTTTTCAACTTCCACTTTATTCGTACTCCTTCCAATATTTCTGTTGTATCACGTCTTATAGTATAACATGACCGATAAAAGATGGTAAAATAAATTGATGTAAACATAAAACCGTGAAAGCATGGGCAACGTTTACAAAGCCGTCTTAATACATGGTAGGATGGAAGCCTTAAGTCTGGGTAGGATGGAAGGGAAAGGTTGATGAATCTGAAAGAAATATTAGATCAGATGGATAATCGGACACTATTTATAAACTTGGCCGTCACGCAAGCCATCTTGTTCGTGATTGGTTTGTTGTTGTATGTCTTCTTTTTGCTTCCGGAAACGGCTCTGTCCGATTTGTTGCATACGCACCACTTGTCGTTTTCCTTGATCTGCGGCATTGCTTTTGCCGCCCTTGTGGTCAGTCTTGATTTAGTGCTCATGCGTCTGGTTCCTCAAAAATATTGGGATGATGGGGGAGTGAATGAGCGTTTATTCCGGGATGTGAACGTGTTTCAAATCGTGCTCATTGCCTTATGTGTGTCCTTTGTTGAGGAATGGTTGTTCCGAGGCGTTTTACAAAACATTGTCGGGTGGGTGTGGGCCAGTTTATTGTTCGCCCTGATTCATTTTCGCTATTTGCATAACCTTGTCTACGGGAGTCTCATCGTCATCATCAGCTTCGGCTTCGGCTTACTGTATGAACTGACAGGCAGCTTTTGGAGCGTTCTGGTGGCTCACTTTGCAATTGACTTTAGCCTCGGTCTTTTCATTCGCTATCGGTGGCTTTCCTTTTTCAGTGAATGAGAAACAATACTGAATGAATGAAAACAATACTGAAGGTGGGAACGTCCGTGTTCGACGATAAAACGAACTCGTCCAAAAAGGAAGACTTTGTTCTCTATCGGCGACAAAGAGATCCATTCAGAAATCATGACCAGATCGATACACCGGAATTGGAACAGCTGGGTACGCTTCCACCGAGAAGCTTGAAACATCAACACAGAAAGCGAGGCAAAAAGAAGCCGGCAAGGCCAAATTTAATATTGGTCCGGCTGATATTTTTGGCTTTTGTTTCTATGATTTTGTCGATCATTGTATTTTTGTTGTGGCAGGAATTTAATATGTTGAGGTGATTGAACGATGGATGTGATGGAAGCCATTCGAACACGAAGAAGTATAGGAAAAGTAAAACAGGATCCAGTTGAAAGGGAGAAAATCGAGGCCATCCTGGAAGCCGGCACATGGGCGCCAAACCATTATCATACCGAACCGTGGAAATTTTTTGTGCTGACCGGGGAAGGAAGGAAAGTGTTGGGCCGGGCACTCATTGAAATTAGTAAAGAAAAAATGGATGATCCGACAACGCCAGAAAACCAAAGCATACTGAACAAGGAAGAAAACAAACCATTTCGTGCGCCTGTTGTGATTGCCGTCGCCGTGACCCCATCGGATCAGCCCCGAGTGATTGACGCTGAAGAACAAGCCGCGGTTGCCGCCGCCATCCAAAATATGTTGCTCGCGGCTCATGCTTTAGGATTGGGTGCCATATGGAGAACCGGACCGGCGGCATATCATCCGAAGATGAAGGAAGCGTTCGATTTAGGAGAACGGGACCAAGTGCTTGGATTTGTGTATGTCGGTTATCCCGATCCGCCTGTACCCGTTAGACAAAGGACATCATACGCTGATAAAACGGTATGGATTGATGAAGATCGAGCCTAAAAAAGCAAGGTCAGCTCACGCAAACGTCGGAAATCACACGTTTGTTAGCACATGAAGTCATACGTTGATAGCACGTAGTGAGCATGAAATCACACGTTGATGGAAGTGAGCGTGCAGGGTGGATTTTAACATGGGCCATGAACAGCCGTCCATC
>CALGNY010000048.1 GCA_937958375.1 uncultured Bacillaceae bacterium | reverse complement strand
TTAATAAAATATTATTAATTTATGTGAATCAATAAAAAATATTTATTTCCTAATTTTGAATTACTGAACAAACCCTGAATCCGTGACTTGTGAATTACAAAATCTAAGAAATTTAAAGGAATTCGCCCTATTATAGAGAAAACATAGTCCATCACTATAATCAAAATCTTCACCAATGGGATGAACAACGAATGAAAATTAAATTTGAACAGATGAACAACGAATGAAAATTAAATTTGAACAATCGAAAGGACTCGTTTTCAGATAAGGTTCAACCATACGGTCTTGCCGAAAGTCAAGTCTCCCGAGATTTCACATGCATCCGTCATGAAATGTTATATCGTTCTATTTTGTCAAGGCAAAAGCAATTTTGATCATTACGTCATGATGTTAAGTGTGATGGTGTACAGCTTTATGGAATACCTCATCCGCCGATAGATGGAACAGGAAAAGGGGCCGCTGGACCTGTTTGGCACTCGCAAAAGCTTTCGCCTCACTGGTGAATCGGTATTGGAAATTTTGGACACGGTGCAAATCAATAATATGGAACAAAACGGCGAAACGATCCGCCTATTTCCCGACATCCGGCGACCCCAGATTGAACGCATTTTAGGTTTGCTGGGGATAGGTACTGCGATTTATACGCAACCAAGATGCGAAAATGCCGTCGAAAAATCGCGTCGATTTCCCCGATGACGGACTTTCGTGCCTTCTCCGCGTCGAATACCTGAGATTCAGGTTAGGTATGATCAAAACGTGTCGATTACCATCCAAACTTATCAATTCGATATCCTATTCAATATCGGAAAAAGATTTGGGGTAAAGAATCAGGTATCGATTTTCAAACCAAAAACAGCCAAGATCCCTGTATTCATACGGGTTCAAGGCTGTTTTATTATCATTTAACTACAAAAGTCAGATTATATACGTTATTGTAAAGAAATTACCGATTACATTCTGACCTCCTTACACTTCACCCGCCAATTCACCTGCGGCCTTTGCCCTTATACGCGTTGCGTTTCCTGGTAAATATGCAAGTGGCACATCTTCGATATCCACTATATTACAACTGTTTTTGTCAGCGCCAGCTTTCACGGCCTCGTCTATGGCCATTTGTTTGGCTAGTTCAATCGTTTTTTCCCGCCCTAATTCATCTAATGAAAAAACCCGCTCCACTTGTCCGCTCACTTGGGCAATGGCCGAACCAATCGCGTTGGCCACTCCTTGATTGTTCGGACGGATAACCTCGGATGCGCCTTCTAAAGAATCGGGCAGCAAGATGCTGCCGCCGCCTACGATAATGACCGGCACTGGCTCAGCACTTGTTTTCATCCGATCGACAGCTTCTTCCACTTTTCTAATCATCTCGACATATATTTTTTTGAGTAGATCTTTGTCCAGATGCTGAACTTTGGAAGGATCACCAATTTGTGCCTTACCTAGGGCGACCACAATGTCGGTGGCAGTTAACGTATCGCCTCCAAAGACGAACGCCTTTTCCGTCAATTGATAGCCCACGCTATCCGGGCCAATCGTGAACTCGCCATTTTCCTCTATGCGAATAATCGTTCCTCCACCAAGACCGACTGAAACCAAATCCGGCATTCTAAAGTTTGTGCGCGCTCCACCGATTTCTACGGCAATAGAGGACTCTCTCGGAAAAGATCCCACCAACACGCCGACGTCCGTCGTTGTGCCGCCAACGTCGACGACAATCGCATCAGAGAACCCACTTAAGTAGGACGCCCCGCGCAAACTGTTGGTTGGTCCGCAAGCAACTGTCAAAATCGGGTACTTCAGTGCATAGTCAACGGACATTAGCGTCCCGTCATTTTGTCCTAAAAACACTTTGGCATCGATGCCTTCTTCATTCAGAGCATTTGTAAAGCCGGTGACAATAGCTTTCGTGACGTTGACGATCGCCGCATTTAGTATGGTTGCATTTTCCCGCTCAAGCAACCCTACACTGCCGATTTCCGACGACAATGAGACAGGCAGATCCATTCCTAGCACTTCTCTTAAAATTTCGGAAGCACGTTGTTCATGGTCGCGCGCAACCGGGGAAAAAACGGACGTGACCGCGACAGAATCGACCTTGTCTTTAATCTCACGTGCGATTTTATATAGCTCGTCTTCGTCGAGTGAGGCGATTTCTCGCCCATCAAACTCATGTCCGCCCCGGATGATATACACGTGGTCCCCCAATTTTTCCCGGAGGTCATCGGGAGTGCCAATCAGCGGTTTCACCGCGAGTGTCGCAGGAGCGCCCAGCCGGATAATGGCAATGG